>DASUWI010000017.1:0-2108 GCA_036378495.1 Candidatus Dormiibacterota bacterium | reverse complement strand
CAGCGGCCAGCGCAGCGGTCTCGTCGGCGGCGAACGCCTTGGCGGACGCGCCCACATCGATACGCGTCCCGGGTGGCACCTCCACGGTGCCACCGGACACATCCAGGCGAACGCGCTCCCAGCCTGGCGCGGTTTCGCCGGCGCCCCGCGCCTCGCCGGCGCTCGCCTGGACCTCGGCGAAGTCGCGGTCGTAGCCGATGGCGTCCATGGACGCTCCGACCGTGGGATCGACGAGCCCGCCGGTCATGGCGGCCACCTGCAGCGCGGTGTCGAGGACGCGGGCGAGCAGCGGTGAGATCTGTGCGTGGCCGCCGCCTGCGGCGTTGAGCCGGGACAGCTCCGAGTCCGGGCGGAACCGGCTGGCGGCACGGTCCAGACGGGCCAGCCACTCGAGCACCAGCGCCATCGCCTGCTCGAGCTGCCGCTCGTCGGTGACCGCGACCTGAACGCCCGTGCCCAGCGCCCTGGAGGTCGCCACCGCGATCGAGGGCTCGGGCATGGCGCACTCGATGGTGGCACAGGCCGGTCGCGCGGCAGGCGGGTGGCGAGCGATTCCTAACGTCGTTAGGATGTCCTAACGTTGTTAGGCCCCGCTGCCGTCTCTGTGCGCGACACCAGCCGTCTCGCGCGGCGCCGCGCGATCCTCGAGGCGGCGTGGGCGGTCGCCCGGCAGAGGGGGGTGGCCTCGGTGACGATGCGGGCCGTCGCCGATCGCGTTGGCATGCGCGCTCCGAGCCTGTACGAGTACTTCGGGTCCAAGGAGGCGATCTACGACGCGATGTTCGCGGAGGGCTACGACGAGTTCCTGGCCACCATGCCCGGCCCGGACGACCCCGAGGACCCGGTGGAGCGCGCTGCCACCTGGCTGCGCCGGTTCTTCAGCTTCTGCCGCGAGGACGTGGCCCGCTACCAGCTGCTGTTCCAGCGATCGATCCCGGGGTTCCGTCCGTCGGCGGACTCGCTGCGGCGCGCCCGGCGTCCGCTCGCCGTTCTCGCCGAGGAGTTCCGCTTGTCGGGTATCCGCAGGCCGCAGGCGGCGGATCTGTGGACGGCGCTGGTCACCGGGATGGTCAACCAGCAGGTCGTCAACGACCCCGGCGGCGATCGCTGGGAGCAGCTCATCGATGAAGCCGCGGCCATGTTCATGGACCACGCGTACCGCGAGGAGGAGCTTCCGTGATTCCGGCGGTCGACTATCATCGCCGGCTGTGCCAGGGGGACCGCGCCTTGCCGTCTACATCGAGGCAGGACCGACGCGCAGGGTTGCGTGCTCGATCGAGTGGCCCGGATGGAGCCGCGTCGCCGGCACCGAGGACGACGCGCTGCGGGCGCTTGCCGCGTACGCGCCCCGCTACGCGACCGTGGCCGCGCGGGCCGGCCTCACGCTGCCCGAGTCGTTCGACCTCGAGGTGGTGGAACGCGTGACGGGGACGGGGGACACCGACCTCGGTGCGCCGGATCGCATCCTCGACGGCGACGCGCGCGCGCTCGACGCCGGCGAGCGCGAGCGTCTGATGTCACTGATGCTCGCGAGCTGGGAGGCCTTCGACGAAACCGTTGCGCACACGCCTGCGCAGCTCGAGAGCGGCCCGCCCGACGCGCGCGACCGCGACGTCATGGTCGACCACGTGTTCGACGCCGAGACCGCATACGCGCGCGAGCTCGGCGCACAGGTGACGCAGCCGCATGTGGGCGACGCCGCAGCCATCGCCTCGCTGCGCGCGGCCATCACGAAGGCATGCCGCAGCGCCGACGCGAGCGGCGCCTGGCCCGTCCGCTACTTCATCCGTCGCGACATCTGGCACGCCCTCGACCACATGTGGGAGATGGAGGACCGGAGCGCGCCGTAGGCGGTTCACACCGTGCCAAAGCCCACGCGCGTTCCCGTGTACGTCGAGGCAGGCGCCAAGCGGACGTTTGCCTGCGCCACCGGCTGGCCAGGATGGTGTCGCGCCGCCAGTACGGAGGACGACGCGGTGCAGGCGCTGGCGGTGTACGCGCCCCGCTACGCGCGCGTCGCAGCGCGCGCCGGGCTCGCACTGCGGGAGCCGATCGAGCTCGAGGTCGTCGAGCGCCTCAGCGGCACTGCCACCACGGATTTCGGGGCG
>DASUWI010000016.1:0-4025 GCA_036378495.1 Candidatus Dormiibacterota bacterium | reverse complement strand
ATCTGCTCGCCGTCGCGACGCACGTGGAAGCGCAGCAGCTCGGCTGACAGGCGGAGCTGGGAACGCTCGCAATACGCGATCACCGCGCCCGCCGCGGTGCGGGCCACGGGGACGTCCTCGAGACCGAGGGCGACCACGCTTGCAGCCCCGGCCGCCTCGAGCAGCCGCGCTTCCGCACGGGTGGCGTTGAACACCGCTGCCGGCAGCGCGGCGCGGGCAACACCGGGAGCGATTCCGTCAATGATGTCTGAATCTTCGGCGACCACGACCTCGGCGACATCGAGGCGGCGCAGCTCGTCCTCGATGCGCGCCGGCGTGGCTGCGCGCAGCTCGAGCAGCTCGCACTCACCGGTGCTGGCGTCGAGCGCGGCGACGCCGGTGATCGCATCGCGCCGGACCACCGCGGCGCAGCGCAGCACGGCGGAGGGCTCGAGGAGCTCGGCGTCGACTGCCGTACCTGCACTGAGCACGCGCGTCACGCGGCGCTCCACCAGCCGCCCCGCCGACGCTTCGCCCACCTGGTCCCAGAGCGCCACCCGGAACCCGGCGCCGAGCAGCCGCCGCAGGTGGTGCGTCAGCGCGTGGTGGGGCACACCACACATCGGCACGCGTCCCGACGAGCCGAAGCTGCGTCCGGTCAGCGCCACCCCGAGCACGGGCGACGCCACCTCGGCGTCAGCACCGAACAGCTCGAAGAAGTCGCCGAGCCGGACCAGCACGAGCTCGTCGGGATGCTGCGCCTTGACCTCGCGATACTGCCGCAGGATCGGTGTGTCCCCGGCCGATTCGATGTCGACGGTGGCGCGCCGCCGCGGCGCTGACGTGCCCATCAGATGCGGCGCCTGCTTGTTCCCTCGCGACCTCACGCGGCTGCGCTGCGCCCGTCGGCGTGCAGCTGCCACGCGCTGGCCCCCGTCACGCGCGCGCGCACGAGCGATCCCGGCGCTGCGGACGCCGGCGCCAGCCAGGCGACCTTGTTCTCGCGGGTGCGCCCGAACGGTCTGCCGTCCTCGGCCGCTCCCTCCACCAGGACCTCCACATCCTCGCCGACGTACGCCTGGTTGCGCTCGAGCGCGATTGCACGCTGCAGCGCGAGGAGGTGGTTGAGGCGGCGCTTCTTCTCCGCAGCGGGCACGTCGTCCGCGCGGCGCGCCGCCGCCGTACCCGGACGCACGGAGTACGCCGCCAGGTGCACGGTGTCGAAGCTCACGTCGCGGAGCAGCGTTTCCGTGCCCAGGAACTCGGCCTCGGTCTCGCCACAGAAGCCGACGATGATGTCTGTGCTCAGCGAGAGCCGCGGCCGCACCGCCTGGCGAGCCGCCACGATCTTCTCGCGGTACTCGTCGACCGTGTACAGCCGGCGCATGCGGCGCAGCAGCGAGTCGGCGCCGGCCTGCACCGGGAGGTGCAGCTGCTCGCACGCCGTGGGCAGCTCGGCCATGGCGGCGAACAGCGCGGACGTCGCGTTGCGCGGGTGCGAGGTGAGAAAGCGAAGGCGCCAGAGACCGGGGACCGCGTCGACGGCGTGCATCAGCTCGGGCAGGCCGGCGCCGCTCGCCGGATCCCGGTAGGAGTTGACGTTCTGGCCCAGCAGCGTCACCTCACGCACGCCGCGGGACACGAGGCGACCGACATGCTCCACGATCTCAGCGACGCTGCGGCTGGTCTCGCGCCCGCGAACGAAGGGGACGATGCAGTACGTGCACATCTCGTTGCAGCCACCCATGACCGGAACGTACGCGCTCAGACGGTCGGACGCGGGCAGGGTCAGGGGACCGTCGAGGTCGGCGGCGTGCAGCGCCTGCAGCTTGGCCAGGAACCCGTCGGGCTCGCGCACGTCGAAGACGTAGTCCAGCTCCGGCAGCCGCTGCAGCAGCGCCTCGCCGTGCTCCACCGCCATGCACCCGGTGACGGCGACGGCGCGCCCCGGCCGCTCGCGCTTCCAGGGGATGAGCTCGCGGAACTTCCCGTACACCTTCTGCTCGGCGTTCGCGCGCACGGTGCAGGTGATGAGCACGGCGAGATCGGCGTCCTCCAACGGCACCTCAGGCACGAACCCGATGTCGGCGAACTCCTCGGCGAGCCGCTCGCGATCCGCGTCGTTCATCTGGCAGCCGATGTGCCACAGATGCACGCGGGGCGCGCGGCCCAGAACCGGCACGATCGGCTCGCGCCGCCGCGTGCGCGCAGCCATCGTGAGCGGCCGAAAGCCGCGCGCTGCCTCACTGAGCACCGGAACCGGCTGCATCGTCCGAAGCCTAATGGCCGCGGAGTAGCTCAAGCAAGGTGCAAGCTGCTGCCGAGCCGCCGGCGGGTGACCACTGCTGAAGCCTGAGCATCCAGCTCTCGCGTTAGATCGTGGCCCGGCCGGTTGGTGAGGAGACGAGACGGCCGGTGGGATGTCGTGCCTCGAGCACTGATCCATTAGGTTGCCGCGGTGCTCCTCGGGCTTGCCGTGTCCACGACCAGGAGGAGCGCCGCGTGATCTACCTCGGCATCGACTGGGCGGAGGCCCACCACGATGTGTGCCTGCTCGACGAGGGGGCAGGGCATCTGGCCAAGGCGCGGGTCCCGGATGGGCTCGAAGGCCTCGCACGAATCCACGAACTCGTCGGCGAACACACAACAAATCCCGAAACCGTTGTGGTCGGGATCGAGACGGACCGCGGTCTGCTGGTTCAGGGCTTGGTAGCAACCGGGTACCGCGTGTACGCGCTGAACCCGTTCGCCGTCAGCCGCTATCGCGACCGACACACGGTGTCGCGTGCGAAATCAGATGCGGGCGACGCCAAGGTGCTCGCGGAGCTGGTGCGCACCGACCGCCAGAACCATCGCCCGGTGGCCGGCGACAGTGAGCTGGCCGAGGCCCTCAAGGTGCTCGCCCGCAGCCACCAAACGCTGATCTGGGCGCGTGGGCGGCACGTCAACCAGTTGCGGAGCGCGCTGCGCGAGTTCTACCCAGCCGCACAAGAAGCCCTGGGCACCGAGCTGGCGGGACGTGACGCACTTGCTCTCTTGAGTCGTGCACCCACGCCCGAGCAGGGCAGCCGACTGACACTCAGCCAATTGCGCAACCTGCTGCTCCGTGCTGGGAGGCAACGAGGTGTGGACGCTCGCACCCGCGAGCTGCAGCACCACTTGCGGACCCCACAGCTCCGGCCACCATCGAGACTGTCCAAAGCCTATGGCAGCTCGGTGCTCGCGACGGTCCGTGTGATCGCCGAGCTCAACCATCAGATCGCGGGCCTTGAGGCGGAGATCGCCGCAGCTTTTGAAGACCACCCGGACGCCAAGATCCTGCGCAGTCTGCCTGGACTTGGTGTGGTCCTCGGCGCCCGGGTGCTGGCCGAGTTCGGTGATGACCGGACCCGATTCCAGGATGCCAGAGCGCGGCGTTGCTACGCTGGCTGCGCGCCCATTACCCGTGCCTCCGGCACCCGTCTGGTGGTGTTGGCACGCATCGCACGCAACCGCAGGCTGGCTGATGCTCTCTACCTGTGGGCCTTCTGCGCGCTCACACAATCACCCGGTGCGCGCGCCTACTACAAGGCCCACCGCGCTCGGGGGCACACCCATCACCAGGCACTGCGAGCTTTGGCGAACCGCCTTGTCGGCATCTTGCATGGCTGCCTGGAACACTGCTCGATGTACGCCGAGACGATCGCCTGGCCATCCGCGGCCCAGGCTGCCGCTTGACAACCTATCCCCGTGGGATGTCTAGCGCGCCAGGGAACGGGCGAGCATATGCGTGAGCTCGAGGTGAGGGCCGGCACACCCGAAGCGCGACCTCCTCGGAGGCGCCACCCCACCATCATCGGAGGGCACGTCGGAGCGCTCGTCGCGCCGAGAGCACGGCGCGGGCTTACCGCGTCTCGACGATGAGCCGGATCCCGGTGCGCTCCTCGCCGTCGATGCTGATGTCGATGAACGAGGGAATGCAGACGAGATCGAGCCCGCCAGGGGCCACGTAACCGCGGGAGATCGCGATCGCCTTCACCGCCTGGTTGATGGCGCCCGCCCCGATG
>DASUWI010000015.1:0-6812 GCA_036378495.1 Candidatus Dormiibacterota bacterium | reverse complement strand
CGGCCGGCTCGGCGCCGAGCTGATGGAACGCGTGCAGAGCTGGCCGGCGTCGGGCGGCCAGATCGCGCTGATCTGCCTCGACGACCCCACCACCATCCAGGACTGCCGCGGTGCGGCGGCCCAGTACGGCGCCGGGGCTCTGTGGAACGGCGGGCCGCAGATGGAGCAGATCTTCGACAACAACTACGGGCAGCTGATCGCGCAGTGGCAGGCGGCGAACGTCAACCACGTACACCTCGTGCTCGATCCCAGCAGCCTCGATCGCTTCCTCCAGGCGGCCAACGACGCCGGGTACAAGCCGCAGATGTTCAACAACCTGGTGATCGACAGCAGCACCGCGGGCAGCGGCGGCTACGCCAACGCCAACGGCATGTTCATCGGCACGCCGTGGACGCCGCTGGATCAGAACACGGCGGGCATGCAGCGGCTGCGCCAGGCGATGTCGACGTACTACCCGGATGACACGGTCGACCTCTACGCGCAGACGGCGTGGATCTCGTGCCTGATCCTGGAGCACGCACTCGAGCTCATGGGGTCCAACGTCACCCAGGCCAACCTGATCACCACGCTGAACAGCATCCGCGGGTGGGACTCCGGGCTCGGTCCGGTGGAGAACTACTCGCCGGGCAACCACGTGGGGCCGCTCGAATCCGCGCTGATGCAGCTCCAGGGGGCGGCCAGCCCCGGCTGGCGCCTGGTCACGGTGCACGGAGCGATATCAGGCTAGTCAACGAAACTGCTGTTGCGCGGCTTGCTGTGTAATTATGTAATTCATGAAGCAAACCGCACCCCCCGCCCTCACCGACGCCGAGCTGTCCGGCTGGTTTGCCGGCCGCCTCCCCGACAAGCTCTTCACCTCGCCGCCGACGATCTCCACCGACCGCGACGAGATCCTGGTGGTGGGCGCCGTCGACGATCCCGAGGTCCCGGCGGACGCCACCGACGCCACCCGGGCCGCGGCCCGCTCGGCGCGCATCCAGCGCTTCCGCGACGAGACCCGCGACGCGCGCATCCAGGTCGCCCGCGATGCCGAGCGGCTGTTCGGCCGCAAGGTGTCCTGGGGCGCCCGGTGCGGCGACGTCGAGGAGCTGTTCACCACCCTGGGAGTCCCGGTGATGACCCGGCTTCGCCTCCAGAACCGGCGCACGCTCGACACCCTCATCGATGCCGGCGTGGCGAGGAGCCGCAGCGAGGCGCTTGCCTGGTGCGTGCGGCTGGTGGCGCAGCATCAGTCGGACTGGATCCAGAGCCTCCGTCAGGCACTCAGCAACGTGGAGAACGTACGTGGCCAAGGACCAGACGTCGGTTGATGAGGAACTCCTCGACGCGTACTCGCGCACGCTGATCGACGTCGCCGAACGCGTTTCGGAGTCGGTCGCCGCGGTCACCGTCATCGGCCACGGCCGTGACGGCGGGCGGCGAGCCGCGGGCAGCGGCTCGGCTGTGGCCATCAGCGAGGACGGCTACCTGGTGACGTCGGCGCACGTTGTCGCCGGGGGCAACGGGGGCAACATCCAGCTCGCCGACGGCCGCGACATGAACTTCTCGGTCCAGGGCCGCGACCCGCTCTCCGACCTGGCGGTGCTGCGCGCCGAACGCGGCGGGCTCAAGGCGGCGCGGCTCGGCGACGCCGACACGCTGCGGCCGGGACAGCTGGTGGTCGCGGTGGGCAACCCGCTTGGCTTCACCGGCAGCGTCACCGCCGGCGTGGTGAGCGCGCTGGGGCGGTCGCTGCCCAGCCGCAACGGCCAGCAGGTGCGCATCATCGACGACGTCATCCAGACCGATGCGGCGCTCAATCCGGGCAACTCCGGCGGCGCGCTCGTCGACAGCCGCGCCCGCGTGGTCGGCATCAACACCGCCGTGGCCGGCATGGGCCTGGGACTGGCGGTGCCCATCAACGAGACGACGCAGCGGATCATCGCCGCGCTGGTGCGCGAGGGCCGCGTGCGGCGGGCCTACCTCGGCGTGGCCGGCGCAACCCGGCCGCTGCCGCCGCGCTGGGCGGAGACGCTGGGGCGGCGCAACGGCTTGACCGTCGTTCAGGTCGTTGCCGGCAGCCCCGCGGACACCGCCGGCCTGCGCCCCGGCGACGTCGTCGTCGAGGTCGAGGGACGCCCACTGGAGCGGCCCGGTGACCTGCAGCGCGTGATGGTCGAGCGCGCCATCGACCGGTTCATGGTGCTGCGCGTGCTTCGCGACGGCAGCATGCACACCCTCACGGCGATCCCGAACGAGCTCAAGGCGGCCTGAGGGCGGCCCGCTGCAGCAGGCCGCAGCCTCCGGCGGCTGCGACAATCGGCTGCATGCGTCCCTGCGCCGGCCGCGACGACGGCTCCATCGAGGTGCTGGACGGGGTGCGTCCGGCGGCGCGCTCCGGCGGCCGCGTGCGCGAGCTGCATCGCGCGGACGTCGTCCCGCTGCCCGTGGGCGCCACGCTGATGCGCCTCCCAGGGCGGGCGGCGACGGTGATCGACGCCGCCGGGGAGCAGCTGGAGCTGGGCGACGGCCTGCTCCCGCTGGCGGCGGTGCTGCCGGTGGGGCACCTGCGCACGCTGCTGCCCGCGACGCGACCGCTCCGCGGCTCGTCGCGGCTGCCGCTCTTCGGCTACGCGGCGGTCGCCGAGGACCGCGGCCGGCTGGTCGCCGCCGCCCTGCTCACCGACGCGTTCGAGTGGTGGTCGCCGAAGCGCTACGGCGGTGGCGACGTGGCCGCCGCGGTGGACGCCGCTCGCGAGGTGCTGTCGGGCAACCGCCTCGTCGATCACCTCGCCGTGTGCGCGCTGGAGAACCGCTGCTACACCGCGCAGAACACCTTCCTGCGCCGCTACGAGGGGGCGCTGCCGGCGTCGCCCGCGTGCAACGCCGACTGTCTCGGCTGCATCTCGCTGCAGAGCGACGGCGCCGCGCCGGCGCCACAGCCGCGCATGCGGTTTGCGCCCACATGGCAGGAGCTGAGCGGGCTCGCCGGCTTCCACCTCGGTGGCGAGGACGCCGCCATCGTGTCGTTCGGTCAGGGCTGCGAGGGTGAGCCGCTGACCCGCGACGACACGCTGCTGCGGGCCACCGCCGCCATCCGCCGCGGTCATCCGCACGCGACGATTCACGTCAACACCAACGGCAGCCGGCCGGACACGCTGCGGCGGCTGATCGACGCCGGCTGCAACAGCGTGCGCATCAGCGCGATCTCCTTCACCGACTCGGTGTTTCGCGCCTACTACCGCCCGGTCGGCTACACGCTCGATGACGTGCTGGAAAGCGGACGCGTCATGCAGGCTGCCGGCGGTCAGGTGTGCCTCAACCTGCTGACGTTTCCGGGCCTCACCGACACGCCCGAGGAGCTCGATCGCACCGCCGGCGCGTGCCGTGCGATGTCCGTGCACCAGGTGCAGTGGCGCTCGCTCAACGTCGATCACGACTGGCTCATCGAGGTGCTGCAGCGTCGCGGTACCACGCTGCTCGACGGGATCGGCCTCGACGCCGCCCTGGCTCGCCTGCATGCGCAGCTGCCCGGCGTGGAGCACGGCAACTTCACCCGGCCTTGGCCCTCCGGCCACAACGCGCGTCCACGCGGGATTGGTGCCAAAGAGGCCGTGGTATCCTCGATCACGCCATGAAGTCCGGAATCCATCCCGAGTACCACCGCGACGCTGTGGTGCACTGCCTCTGCGGCAACACGTTCACCACGGGGTCGACACTCCCCGAGCTGAAGACGGAGGTGTGCTCGGTGTGCCATCCGTTTTTCACCGGAACGCAGCGCATCGTCGATACGGGCGGTCAGGTGGAGCGTTTCCGGCGGCGTGCGCAGCGGGCCAAGGCCGGCGCCGCCTCAAACTGAGCGCGCGGCCGGCATGAGCCGACGCCGGCGCTTTCGCGACCTGGCGCTGACGATTGCGCTCAATGCCGTCAACGCGCCGCCCGCGCCGTTCTTCTACGGTGGGCAGGCGGTCGTCGAAGGTGTGCTGATGCGCGGTCGCCGTCATTACGCGGTGGCCGCACGCCGTCCCGACGGGCAGATCGTCGTCTACAGCGACCTGCTGCGCATGCGCATGTACAACTCGCGCTTCTGGGCGCTGCCCTTCTTCCGCGGCGTGGCCGGGCTCGTCGAGATGTTGCACCTGGGCATGCGCGCGCTGCAATGGTCGG
Organism: Candidatus Dormiibacterota bacterium; assembly: GCA_036378495.1. Classification (GTDB taxonomy): domain Bacteria; phylum Chloroflexota; class Dormibacteria; order Aeolococcales; family Aeolococcaceae; genus JAFALX01. Next base: position 2,666 of record DASUWI010000015.1, on the reverse strand, counting down.
TGCGCGTGCAGCTGGGCGAGGAGGTGCAGCTCGGCAACGGCACCATGCGCGCGGCGATGGCGGGCTCGTTCGTGTTCGCGATCGCGCTCTTCATCGGTGCGCCGCTGGGTCTCAGCGCGCTGCTGCACAAGGCACCGGTGCAGTCGGTCACCGGAGTGCTCATCGAGGGCGCCATCCGCGGCGTCATCCTCATCGCCTATCTGCTGCTCATCGGCCTGCTGCCCAACATCCGGCGGCTGTTCCAGTATCACGGCGCCGAGCACAAGTCGATCAACACCCTGGAGCAGGGCGCGCCGGTCGACGTCGGCCACGTGCGCGAGGCGAGCCGTCTGCATCCGCGCTGCGGCACCGGGTTCATCGTCGTGGTCGCGCTGGTCAGCATCATCGTGTTCGCGCCGCTCGGCTTCCTGCACCCGGCGCTGCGTGTGGTCTGCCAGGTGGCGCTCGTCCCCGTGGTCGCGGCGGTGGCCTACGAGATCATCCGGGCGCTGACGCGCATCCGTCACACCGCCTTCGGCCGCATCGCGCTCGTGCCGGTGCTCAGCGCACAGCTGCTCAGCACGCGGGAGCCGGACGCCTCACAGATCGAGGTCGCCATCGCCGCGCTCGACGCGGCCCGTGCCGGCGAGCCCACCGTGGGCGAGCTCGCGCAGCTGCCATGAAAAGGGGGCCGTGGGTGACGTCAGCGGGGGGTAGCCGACTGAGTCGCGCAGACAGCGCCCATGGCGCTGCAAGTGGCGAAGGAGGAGGGGACCCCGCGACGGCAGGAACCCCCTGGCTCGCTTTTCATGGCAGCCTCGCGAGTTTGAGCCACTGATGGCAGGAATCGACGGCAGGCTGGCGGCGCTCGAGGCGCGCTACAGCGAGATCGAGCGTGAGCTGAGCGAGCCGGACTCCTTCAACGACCTGGAGCGGCTGCAGCGGCTCTCGCAGGAGCAGGCACGGCTGCGCGAGGTGGTGGAGACCGGCCGCCGCTGGCGGCAGGCGCGGCAGCGCGCCGCCGACGCGATCGAGCTCGCGCGAACCTCCCGTGAGACGGAGATGGTGGCGCTGGCCGAGGAGGAAGCGGTCGAGCAGGAACGCGTGGCCGAGACCGCGCATCAGCTGCTGCGCACGCTGCTCCTGCCGCGCGACCCCAACGACGAGCGCGATGTCGTGGTGGAGATCCGCGCCGGCACCGGTGGCGACGAGGCTGCGCTGTTCGCCGGCGACCTCTTCCGCATGTACGCCCGATACGCGGAGCGGCGGCATTGGGGGCTCGAGGTGCTGGATCAGAACGAGACCGCCGGCCACGGGTTCAAGGAGATCGTGTTCGAGGTGCACGGGCGCGGCGCGTACTCGCGATTGAAGTTCGAGTCCGGCGTGCACCGCGTGCAGCGCGTCCCCCAGACAGAGGCGCAGGGCCGCATCCACACGTCGGCCGCGTCGGTGGTGGTGCTCCCCGAAGCCGATGACATCGACGTCGACGTCGACGAGAACGACCTGAAGATCGACGTGTTCCGCAGCACCGGTCCCGGCGGCCAGAGCGTCAACACGACGGACTCGGCGGTGCGCATCACGCACCTGCCCAGCGGGCTCGTCGTCACCTGCCAGGACGAGAAGTCGCAAATCAAGAACCGGGCCAAGGCGTTGCGCGTGCTCAAGGCGCGGCTGTACGACATTGCGGAGGCACAGCGGCAGGCAGAGCTGACGCAGACGCGCCGCTCGATGGTCGGCAGCGGCGACCGCAGCGAGAAGATCCGCACCTACAACTTCCCGCAGTCGCGTGTCACCGACCATCGCATCGACCTGACGCTGCACCAGCTGCCGCGCGTGCTCGACGGCGACCTCGACCTCATCATCGAGCCGCTGATGCACGAGGACCAGGCCCGCCGGCTGCTGCAGGAGTCGGAGGTCGACGGCGTCCCCAGCCCGGCGGCGTGAGCCCGGCGGCGCCGGCCGGCCGCGAGCAGAGGGCCGAACGCACCGTCATGGATGTGCTGCGCCTCAGCACCGAGTACCTGGCGGATCACCGCAGCGCATCGCCGCGTCTCGATGCGGAGCTGCTGCTGGCGCACGCGCTCCGCGTGCGGCGCATCGATCTGTACCTCATGCACGACCGCCCGCTGCGCGACGACGAGCTGACGGCGGCGCGCCGGCTGGTGCGGCGCCGCGCCGGGCACGAACCGGTGGCGTACATCACGGGGACGCGTGAGTTCTACGGCCGGGCGTTTGCGGTCACGCCGGCGGTGCTGATCCCGCGGCCCGAGACCGAGACCATCATCGAGGTTGCGCTCACCACGCTGCGTCACTCGCGCGATACCGTCGTCGCCGACCTCGGCACCGGCAGCGGCGCCATCGCGGTGACGCTCGCGGCGGAGGTGCCGGAGCTGCACGTCATCGCGGTCGACATCAGTGCCGGCGCGCTGGAGGTCGCCGGGCGCAACGCTGTGGCGCACGGTGTGGAGGACCGCGTGACGCTGGCGGAAGGCGATTGGGGCGGACCGCTCACATCGCCGGTGGCCATGGTGGTGAGCAATCCGCCGTACGTCAGCACCGACGAGCTCGCCGCCACCGAGCCCGACGTGCGCGACTTCGAACCGGAGGTCGCGCTCGACGGCGGACGCGACGGCATGGACGCATACCACGCGTTGCTCGACGGGCTGCCGGGCCGCCTCCGCGGTGGC
>DASUWI010000014.1:0-30881 GCA_036378495.1 Candidatus Dormiibacterota bacterium | reverse complement strand
CCGTCCCGCGAGCGCGTCACTCGCATCACTCGGCAGCCGCGATGTCGATCCGCCAGCCCGTGAGCTTCGCCGCGAGCCGCGCGTTCTCGCCGCCGCGGCCGATCGCCAGCGACAGCTGGCCCGCGGCGACGGTCACGTGTGCGGTGTGCGAGTCGTCGTCGATGTGGACGGACTCGACGTTCGCCGGGATCAACGCGTTCTTCACGTACTGCTCACGGTCGGGCGACCAGGCGACGATCTGCACCTGCTCGGTGCCCAGCTCCGACGTGACCGCGCGCTGCCGCACGCCGCGCGGCCCGATGCACGCACCCTGCGGATCGAGATCGCCCGCCGGCGCCTCCACCGCCACCTTGCTGCGCCGCCCGGGGTCGCGGGCCACGCCGCGAATCACCACCTGGCCGCTCTGCAGCTCGGGCACCTCCTGCTCCAGCAGGCGGTGCAGGAGCAGCGGATGGGACCGCGACACGACCAGCACCGCGTCGTGCTGACGCTCGCGTCCCTCGAGCACCACCACCTTGAGATGCTGATGACGCTGCAGCGACTCCCCGGGGATGCGCTCCTCCGGCGGCAGCAGGCCGGGAATGCCACCTGCGTCCACATACCAGGCCTGGCCCGCCGGCCGCTCCACGATGGCGTCGAGCAGCTGGCCGTGGCGGGCGGCCGCCTCCCCGAGCACGCGCCGCCGCTGCGTCTCCTCGACGCGCTCGGCCACCGCCGCGCGCACGGCTGCCGCGGCCAGCCGGGGGAACTCGGGGTTGTCGACACGCGCCACGGTCTCGACGCCGTCCACCATGCGCACCAGCTCCCACTGGGCGCTGCGCAGGTCGACCGAGGCGCGAACCTCGGCCTCGTCGCCGGTGAGGCGGCGGTACGTGTCCACCACCGCCCCCTCGACCGCGCTCTGGATCTGTTCCTCGCTTATCGCCATGGTCTCGGCCAGGTCGTGCAGCGCAGTCAGCGGGTCCGCCTCGATGCGGCGCGGCATCAGATGTCCACCGCGATGCGCGCCGCGAGCACCTGGTCGAGGGCCACCGTCTCCATCCGCCGCCGGTTGCGCTCGCGCACCTCGACGTCCGCGGTACCGCGCACCGCGGCCTCCGTCTGCGACTCCTCCGGCGCCGATTGCAGTGAGAGCGCCACGAGGGTGCCCTCGATGACGCGCTCGCCGTCGCCGGAGTGCAGCCGCACGTTGACGCGGCGGCCGAGCGCGGCGCGCCAGTCGTCCACGCTGCGCAGCGGACGCTCCGCGCCGGGCGAGCTCACCTCGAGGCGGTACGAGCTATCGATGGGATCAGCTGCATCGAGCACCGCACTTGCGGCGTTGGAGACGCGCTCGCAGTCGTCGAGCGTCACCCCGCCGCTGCGATCGATCACGACTCGCAGCACAGCCCCGCGACCGCGTCCCGACCAGACCACGTCGACGAGGTCGACGCCCAAATGCGTGAGCGAAGGACGCAGCAACTCGGCGATGCGCTCGGTCTCGGTGTTCATGGTGTCGGCGGACGTGCAGTGCCGTAGAGATTACGCGCTGCGCACCGCCCGGACGCGCTGCTGTCTACCGGAGACCGCCGCCGCTTGCCGCTGCGCCCGCCACTTGTCCCAGGCGACCAGCAGCGTCGACGCGTTGAAGATCGAGCTGTACGTGCCGGTGGCGATGCCGATGAGCAGCGCGAGCACGAACCCGCGGATCGTGACGCCGCCGAAGATGACCAGCGCGAGCAGCACGAACACGACCGTGAGCGACGTGTTGAGCGATCGCGTCATCGTCTGCACGGTGGAGAGGTTGATCACCTGCTCGAACGTGAGACGGGGACCGACGCGCAGGTTCTCGCGGACCCGGTCGAAGACGACGATCGTGTCGTGGATGGAGAACGCAACCGAGGTGAGCAGGGCGGTGACGAAGAGGCTGTCCACCTGGCCGAGGTCGGAGAAGTGCCCCAGGATGGCCCAGATGCCGGCGAGCACGAAGACGTCGTGCAGCAGCTTGAGGAAGGTGCACGCGGAGAACCGCCACGGAGAGATCGCGCGCTGGCGGCGGAAGGCGAACGCCAGATAGAGGGCGATCAGCGCGGCGCTGACCAGGATGAGGATGATCGCGCTCTGCACCAGGCTCGAGGCGATCGTCGGTCCCACCTGCTGCACCTGCACGTCCGGCTGCCCGTTCTTCACGGCGATGCCGAAATGCTGCTGCAGCGCGCTGTCGATCTGCTCCACCCGGTCGAGGCCACCGGGGAGCGTGGAGATCGCGAAGTGGTTGTTCTGCTCCGCCAGCACCACAGGGCGCAGGTCACCCGCGACGTTCTGCACCACGTCCGCCACCTGACTCTGCGTCGCCGGCCGCGAGAGGTTGACGTCGATGCGGTTGCCGCCACGGAAGTCGATGCCGAGGTTGAAGCCCCAGATCAGGATGGCCAGGATGCCGGGGATGATGATCGCCAGCGATCCGGCGAAATACCAGTTGCGGTTGCTGACGATGTCGAAGCGCCCGCGCGGCGGACGCTCCGTGTACTCCTGGTGAATCTGCGTGTACAGCGTGGGGTTGCGCCCCACCCGCGAGCGCAGCACGAAGGCGAAGAGCGAGCGCGTGATCGTGATCGCGGTGAAGAACGAGACGATGACGCCGATCGCCAGTGTGATCGCGAAGCCGCGCACCTGCTCCTGCCCGAAGAAGGCCAGCACGATGCAGGCGATGATGGTCGAGATGTTGCTGTCACGGATGGCAGGAAACGCCCGCTTGAAGCCGACGTCGACGGCGAGGGGCACACTCCGGCCGTGGCGCAGCTCGTCACGTGTTCGCTCGAAGATCAGCACGTTGGCGTCCACGGCCATGCCCACACTGAGCACGAACCCCGCGAGCCCCGCGAGCGACAGTGTGACCGGCACCAGCTTGAACACGGCGAGCACGATCGCCGCATACAGGAGCAGCGCGATCGAGGCGAGCAGCCCGGGGAACCGGTAGTAGCCGAGCATGAAGAAGATGACGATCAGGAGCCCGACGGCGCCCGCGATGATGCTCGCCTGTACGGTGCTCGCGCCCAGCGTGGCGCTGACCGACGTCGACTGCACCGTCCCGATCTCCGCCGGCAGCGCGCCCGCCGAGATCTGATTCGCCAGAGTCGTCGCTGAATCCGATGTGAAGTTGCCGGTGATCTGGGTCTGGTTGCTCTGCCCGCCCTGCACCACCTGCGGGGCCGAGATCACCTTGTTGTCGAGGAAGATGCCGATCTGCGCCAGCGGCGAGTTGGGGTTCTGCACGTACTGGTTGTAGGCCGCCGTGGTGATCCGCGACCACTCGTTGGCGCCGTGCGAGTTGAAGGTGATGTCGACCGCGATCTGGCCGTTGGTGGAGTTGCTCCCCACCTGCGCCGAGGTCACGTCGCTGGCGTCGATGCTGTTGTCGATCTTCCAGTGGTACCCGGTGGGATAGAAGATCGGGTTGTTGAACTGCGCCGTGTCGTACCGGTTCTGCTGATCACCGATGAACGTCGGGCTGGTGGGATCAGGAGCCCCGGGGACCGGCGTGGCGAAGTACAGCTTCGAGGTGGTGCCGACGGTGTCGATCGCCTGCGTCAGGCTGACGCCCGGCAGCTGCACGAGGATCTGGTCGCTGCCCTGCGCCTGCACCACCGCCTCCGACACACCGAGCGAGTTGACGCGCTGCTGCAGGACGGGGAGGGTGGCCTGCTGCGCGTCGGTGACCGACTTGCCGTTCGGCGGGCCGGAGCGACAGTTGATGCCCGGGGGGTCGTTGTTGCCCTTGCACACGGCGATGACCAGCTCCGTGCCGCCCTGCAGGTCGAGGCCCTTGTGCAGGTAGAGCGGCCGGCCGGCGATGTTCGGGTTCGAGGTCAGCGTCGTCCCCAGCGGCTGGTGCACCACCACGTAGCGATAGAACAGGCTGTAGCCGTCGATGAAGATTGCGGCCACGACGACGAGCCCGATGATGGCCAGCCAGAACTTGGTGATGCGGAACACGGCCGGCCCAGTCTATCCCGGGGTGGGAGCCGCCTGGCCCGTGTAACGCAGCTTTTCCAAGCTGTCCAAGCGCCCGGCGACGATCGCCGCGCGCGCCTCACCCATCAGGCGCGACATGTACGTCAGGTTGTGCAGCGTCACCAGGCGGTGCGCCAGGATCTCGCCGGTGGTGAACAGGTGGCGCAGGTAGGCGCGCGAGAAGCCCGCGCAGGCGGTGCAGGCGCAGCCCTCCTCCAGCGGGCGCAGATCGTCGTGGTAGGCGGCGTTGCGCAGCGACAGGTGACCCTCGCGTGTCAGGGCGGTGGCGTGCCGCGCCAGACGAGTGGGCACGACGCAGTCGAACATGTCGACACCCATCGCCACCGCCGCAAGAAGCTCGGAACCCGTGCCCAGTCCCATGAAGTAGCGCGGCAGATGCTCGGGAAACGCCGAGAGCGACGCCTCGGTCATCGCCAGCATCACCTCGCGCGGCTCCCCCACCGACAGGCCGCCGATCGCCACGCCGTCGAACCCCATGGCGGCGATGGTCGCGGCCGACCTGTGACGCAGGTCCGCGTCGAAGCCGCCCTGGGCGATGCCGAAGAGGAGCCGGTTGCCGTCGACCGCGGTGCGGCAGCGCGCGGCCCAGCGATGCGTCCTCTCCGTTGCCGCGAGGACCGTGGCGTCGTTCGATCCCCAGCGCACCGGGTGATCGAGGCACATCACGATGTCGGCGCCGAGGCGTGACTGCAGATCCACCGCGTCCTCGGGTGTCACGCGCAAGCGCGTGCCGTCGAACGGCGACACGAACTCGGCGGCGTCATCGTCGACGGCGGTGACGCGGGCGAGGCTCACCAGCTGATAGCCGCCGCTGTCGGTAAGGATGGGGCCGCCCCATCCCATGAACGCGTGCAGGCCGCCGGCGCGCTCGATGAGCTCGACGCCGGGCCGCAGCGCCAGGTGGTACGCGTTGCACAGCACGATCTCGGCGCCACTGTGGCGGAGCTCGTCAGGATGCAGCGATCGCACCGCGGCATGCGTGCCCACCGGCATGAACGCCGGGGTGTGGATCACGCCGTGCGCCGTGGTCACCACGCCGGCGCGCGCGCCGCCGCAGCGCGCCTCGACGCGAAACGCGCTCACGCCTGGCGCCAGCAGAGCATGCAGTCGCCGAACGAGAGAAACCGGTAGCCTCCGGCCAGCGCGTGGGCGTACGCATCGCGCCAGCGCTCCCCGGTGAACGCGGCCAGCAGCACGAGCAGCGTCGACCGTGGCTGGTGAAAGTTGGTCAGCATTCCGTCGACGGCGCGGAACTCGTGCCCCGGGCGGATGAACAGATCGGTGCTGCCGCTGCCGATGCGCGGGTCGCCATCGGCGCCGGCGCACGACTCGAGCACGCGCACCACCGTGGTGCCGACGGCGACGACGCGGCCGTGGTTGCGGCGGGTCGAGGCGATCGCCGCCGCCGCCGTCGCGGACACGGCGTAACGCTCGCGGTGCATAACGTGCTCATCGACTCTGCCGGTGCGCATCGGTGCGAAGGTACCGAGCCCCACGTCGAGCCGCACCGTGGTCCAGCCGACGCCGCGACGGCGCAGCTCGTCGAGCACACGATCGGTGAAGTGCAGGCCGGCCGTCGGTGCTGCCGCGGACTCGGAGGCGCCCGCGGCGTAGACGGTCTGGTAGCGCGCGGGGTCTGCGGGAAGCGCGTGGATGTACGGCGGCACGGGCGCCTCGCCGTGGTCGAGCAGCGCGCGCTCGATGTCACCACCGGCCGCATGCAACCGCACGGTCCGCCGCCCGAGATGGCCGCCCTCGTCGCGTGCCACCACCGTGGCACTCAGCCCGGACCCGAACCTGATCCGCGCCCCCGGCGCCAGCCGCCTGGCAGGCCGCCCCAGGCAGACGTAGTCGTCCCCGCCGATGTGCTCGAGCAGCAGCAGTTCGACGGCGCGACCGCGGTCGTCGCTGCCGCGCAGCCGGGCCCGCCGCACGCGGGTGTCGTTGGCGACGAGCAGGTCGCCTGGTCGCAGCAGCGACGGCAGCTCGGTGAAGACGTGGTCCGACATCGAGCCGCCCGCCTCGAGGTGCAGCATGCGAGACGCATCACGCTCGGCGAGCGGCGTCTGGGCGATGCGGTCCGGTGGCAGGGGATAGTCGAACGAGTCGGTTCGCATCGGCCGGGCGGCGCCTCAGCCCTGGAACAGCTCCGGCTGCGCGGACGCCATCTCGCTGCCGAGTGCCCCGGCCGGTGGCTCCAGCCCCAGGCGGCGATACCCCGCCGCGGTCGCCACGCGGCCGCGAGGGGTGCGCGCCAGGAGCCCGGCGCGGATCAGAAAGGGCTCGACCACGTCCTCGATGGTGTCCGGGTCCTCCTGCACGCTGACGGCCACGGTCTGCACGCCCACGGGATGACCGCGCAGCGTGCCGGTGAGCACGCCGAGCACGCGCCGGTCGAGCTCGTCGAGGCCCGCCTCGTCCACGCCGAGCACCTCGAGCGCGGCCGCGGCCACGCCCTCGTCGATGCGTCCGTCGGCGCGGACCTGCGCGTAGTCGCGAGCCCGGCGCAGCAGGCGGTTGACGATGCGCGGCGTGCCGCGCGCGCGGCCCGCGATCAGCTCCGCGCCGGCGGGCTCCAGCGCGACGCCCAGCAGCGACGCCGAACGCATGGCGATGCGCACGAGGTCGTCGACGTCGTAGAAGTCGAGCCGGAAGGTGACCCCGAAGCGGTCGCGCAGGGGGCCGCCGAGCGCCCCGGCGCGAGTGGTGGCGCCGATCACCGTGAAGCGCTGCAGGGCCAGCCGGAGCGTCTGAGCGCCTGCGCCCTTGCCGGCGACGAAGTCGAACGCCAGGTCCTCCATCGCCGGGTACAGCGCCTCCTCCACCGCGTGGTTGAGCCGGTGCACCTCGTCGATGAAGAAGACGTCGCGGTCCTCGAGGCTGGTGAGGATCGAGGCCAGCATCCCCTGGTGCTCGAGCGCGGGGCCGCTGGTGAGGCGTGCGGTCACGCCCATCTCATTGGCGATGATCTGGGCCAGGGTGGTCTTGCCCAGCCCCGGCGGGCCGTAGAGCAGGATGTGGTCGACGGGCTCCTGGCGCTGCCGCGCCGCCTCCACCAGGATGCGCACCTGCTCCTGCACGCCGCGCTGGCCCACGAACTCGTCCAGCCGCTGCGGGCGCAGAGCCGAGTCGGCGGCGCGCTCCTCCTCCGCCTCCACCGGCGACACCGGCCGCGTCTCGCTCATCGCGCCGCGGGCGTGGCGTCGAGCCGGCGCAGCGCCGCCGCCACCAGCGCGGTGGCGTCGAGCCCGTCGCCGGCGTCCGCGGCGAGCGACGCGGCCACCGCCTCGCGGGCCTGCGCCTCGCGGAAGCCCAGGCCCATCAGACCCTGGACGGCGGTGTCGGCAGCCTGGTTAGCGGCGGGCGGACCCGCCGCGGCGATGCCGGCGACGGTGAGCCCGTCGAGCTTGTCGCGCAGCTCGAGGATCACCCGCTCGGCGCTCTTGCGCCCGATGCCCGGGACGGTGGCCACCAGCGCCACGTCACCGGCGCGGATGGCACGCAGCATCACCGGCAGCTCCGCCCGGCCCAGGATGCCGAGCGCGGCCTTGGGTCCGATGCGCTCGACGCCGATGAGCAGCTTGAAGAGCCGCAGCTCGTCGGTGCTCGAGAAGCCGTACAGGCGGATGGCGTCGTCGCTCACGCTCGTGTGCACGTGCAGGCTGACCTCGTCGCCGAGACGCCCGTGCAGCGACGCCAGCATGCGCAGATGGCAGAACACCTCGTAGCCGGTGCCACCGCTCGTCTCCAGCACCACGTGTTCCTCGCCGATCTCCGCCAGCCGGCCGCGAAGCAGGGCGATCACCAGCCGGCTGCCTGCAGCACGGCACTCAGACGCGCACGGTGGTGGTGGCAGACGGCGATGGCGCATGCGTCGGCGACGTCGTCGCGCGTCCCTTCGAGGGCGAGCAGCGCCTGGGTCATGCGCGCAACCTGCCGCTTGTCCGCGCCACCGTACCCGCAGACCGCCTGCTTGACCTGAGCCGGCGTGTACTCGGCCACGGGAATGCCGGCGTGCGCGACGGCGAACAAGATCACCCCACGTGCCTCCGCCACCTGCATCGCCGTGCGGCGATTGGTCGAGAAGAAGAGCTGCTCGACGGCGGCGGCATCGGGCGCGCATCCGGCGATGACGGTGCCGAGCATCTCCGCCAAAGCCACCAGCCGTGCGCCGACGTCCATGTCCGGCGTGGTGTCGAGGCGTCCTGCATCGATCAGACGGAGCCGTCCGGCGGACCCGTCGACCACCGCGTACCCGGTGCGGCCGAGACCGGGATCGACCCCCAGGACGCGCATCAGCCGGGCGCCGGCGAGCGGCGTGGCCCGCGCGCTGTGTGCCCTAGCCGGTCATGTGACCGAGGCAAGCACTTCGTCCGGTATTTCGACGTTGGCATAGACCTGTTGGACGTCGTCCTGTTCCTCGAGCGCGTCGAGCAGCCGCAGCACCGCCGGCGCCTGCTTGGCGTCGACTTCCACTGTCGTTGTGGGTTGCATTGTGACCTCGGCGCCGTCGATTGCGTAGCCTCGTTCCTCGAGGGTGCGCCGCACCGCCTCGAAGCGTGACGGTGCCACCGTCACCTGCACCTCCTGGCCGTCGACCGCGATGTCGCCGTCATCGCCGACGTCGGCGACGTCGAGCAGCTCGAGCGCCAGCTCTTCAGGGTCGCGTCCCTGCGCGTCGAGGCGTATCACTCCCTGCTGCTGGAACATCCACGCGACGCTGTTGCTCTCCCCCAGCGACCCGCCCTGGCGGGTGAAGATGTTGCGGATCGCTGCGACCGTGCGGTTGCGGTTGTCGGTGAGCGTGTCGGCCATGACGGCTACGCCGTGCGCACCGTATCCCTCGTAGCGAACCTCCTCCAGCTGGACGCCGTCCTTCCCGCCGGCACCGCGTTGAACGGCGCGATCGATGTTGTCTGCGGGCATGTTGACCTCGCGCGCCTTCTGGATGGCGAGGCGGAGTCGGAAATTGCCGTCGGGGTCGGGACCGCCCTCACGGGCCGCCACCGTGAGCTCCCGGCTGACCTTGGTGAACACCTGGCCGCGCCGGGCGTCGACCGCGGCCTTCTTGTGCTTGATCCCCGCCCACTTGCTGTGACCGGACATGCCGCCAGTCTACCCGGCGCGATATCTGGCCGAGGCCAACGGGCGTCTCTGCTGACCCGACTTGGATCCGCAGTGTCAGTCAGAAGACGCATGCCGCGCGCCCGCGACGAAAGCGTTGAACTCATCCGCGGTGAGCTCGCCTGCCCAAAAGCGCTGGAGCACCGCCCACGATGACTGAGTCTCAGGGCCCAGCCAGGTGAGCCAGTAGTCAAGAGCCATGCCAGAATTGAGAGAAACGTTCTGCAGGTCTTCGAGGAAGCCGACGATTACCAGGTGGCGCCCGTCTGCCGTTGGCTCGGTAAGTGCGGCCTCCACTGATTCAAAGAGCTCCGCGAATCCATCTGTTTCGTTCGACTGAGCACGTGCCAGAAGGTGGTGGGCTAGTTCCGCAACCACGGAGTACGGGCCCACCTCTAGCGCACCCGGCGAGGGTGACCATCCCAAGGCGCGTGCGGCCCACACAAGTGCATCTATCACGGAATAGCTCATGGCCCCGGATACCCTTCACCGAGCAGTGCGGAGATCAGGTCCTGCAGCATCGACTGCGCTGCGTATATATCGCCGGGACTTGCGGCCCGGTGCGTCCTGATCCACCGCCCGAGGTTGACCATGCGCTCGAAGCCTTTGATGAGATGACCTGCGCCGGACCGAATGGCATCAGCGGTGCCTCCGTTTCCGATCGCTGCGCCAGGGCGATAGAGCTCGTTGGCAATGCTTTGGAGCCCCGGATCGTGCAACCCGGCTGGCTTGGGCGGACCCCACCTGAGCGAACCGCCAGCCTGTAGCGGCGAGGCAGCGTTTCCGGCCGGACGGACACCCTGAGCAACGAAATTGGCGAGATCGTCGTACACGGCACCGCGAGCCGCTGCGAGCAGTGATGCCATGCGCGTAAATAACGACCCGCAAGCCGCCAAGTACCTTCCGGATCAACTCATCGATCGCACTGGCGATGCCTGCCACAACCCGGATCACAAGCTCGCCGCCGACCCGCTCCGCGACGTTGCCGACAACCTCGGCAATAGCCTTGCCGACCCCCGGCGTCACGAGCGTCACGGCAGTGAGCTGCAGCTGCTGCTGGATCTCCTCGTTGAGCGCGAAGACCTTCTGCAAGTGAGCCTGTTCCGCCTGCACGGCGAGGTTCGCCAACTGCGACGCGGCGCTGTGGCATTCGCGCTGCAGGACTCCCAGCCCGTCGTTCAAGGGTGCCCAGATCTCCGTCTGGAATGCGGTGGCGCCGCCTCCCTCCCAACGCCCCTCCAATGTCGCAACGCTGTCGCTCAGCATCACGTGCACGGTTCGCACGGTGTCGCCGAGGTCCGTCATGGCCGAGGATGCCCTGGCGAGATCGCCGGGTTCCACGTCGACAACGAAGAGCTCGTGCACGTCGCCGGGAACTCCACCCAGCAGAAGGTTGGCGGCGTCACCGACGAAGGCCATTCTCAGCGTCGACCCGGCATGTCGAGTTCCATGGGGACGCGCTCCCAGCCTTTCGCGACCGTGATGTCGTTGTCGCGATAGCTCGTGCCCACATCGGTCAGCGAGTCCCCGAGGGTCTTCAGCAGCCGCTGGATCTGCTCAAGGGGAGCGCGCAGCTTCGTGAATGGAGCGACCGCGGCATCTGCGCGGTCGGGATGGTTGTGAAATGCGCGGCGTACGTCATCGGTTGCCTCATGCAGGTGCGCGAAGGCCCAGTGCAACTGACCAGAAGCTCGCCTGAAGTCGTCCCCGAGCGTCTCGATGTCGTGGGGAAACGAAACGAGATCCCCCATTCCGCCCGTGATTCTATGAAGGCGGCCGGCTTCGTGGCGGGACCCCGGACGGACAAACAACCGCGTCGCGACGTGATGCCACAGCTTGCCCAACCGCCTTGAAGCGCCCGGCACCCCGGGTTATGGTTAAGCCGCAGCTATCGGATGGTTTCAGACGGAGGTAGCTCGGACACAGTGCGTACCGTCTGGCAGCGATTGCGACACGGCAGAGCGGAGGGGTGCGGCCCGGCCCGCTGACGCGCGGGTTGGGCGAGGTACGCCCACCGGCACGGGATGGTGCCGGACACTCAAGCCCGGGAATTTCCACCGGGCTGCCGTTGCAACGGCAAAGCATTGAGGGCCCGCTCGATCGGGCCCTTTGCTTGTCTCCAGGGCTCGGGGCGGGAGACCGCCGGATGGCCTCGCCAGGCAAAGCGCAGCGGCGCATCGGCGGCGACGCTGATGCCGACGCGTACGCCCTCGCTGACGGGCGCGCGGGCATCCGCACCCAGCACCGCCAGTCGGCTGGGCCCCGAACACACGTCCAGACCGTTGTCCGGCAGCGCCAGCCCGAGGCCGCGGCAGAGGTTCCCCGGGCCTCGCAGCAGCGCGTCGCCGGCGGCCGCCGCACCGCGTCGACGCCGCACCACCGGCTCGCCGGCGATCACCGCCGCACCGCGCAGCAGGACCGCTCCGGCGGTGCCGTCGGGCTCGGTCACCAGGTTGGCGCAGTGGTGCACCCCGTAGGAGAGATACACGTACAGGTGCCCGGCGGCCCCGAACATGATCCGGGCGCGCGGCGTGGGGCCACGAAAGGCGTGCGACGCCGGATCGCCGGTGCCGAGGTACGCCTCCACCTCGACGATCGCCGCGCGCACCTCATCGTCGCTGCCCCCGTCGACGACGAGATGGCAGCCGATGAGCTCGCGGGCAACGGTCACCGTCGGCCGCGCGAACCACTGGCGGTCGAGGGGCTCCGCCGCGTCCGTCAGCGCCGCGGCTGGGCTCCGAGCTCGCGTCGCAGCGCGGTGGTGATCAACTCCTGGACCCGCTGCGCCTCCCCGCTGGTCAGGGTCCGGTCCGGTGCGCGGAAGCTCAGCTCGAAGGTCCAGCCCTTGTAGCCGGGCGTCACGCGCTCGCCGCGGTACTCGTCGTAGAGCTCGACCGACTCCAGCAGGCTGCCGCCGGCCCGCCGGATCACGTCGATCGCCACGCCCGCCGGGTGCTGCGCGGCAACGATAACGGCAAGGTCCTGAGTGACCGCGGGGAAACGCGGCGGCGAGCGGAACCGGAGCCGGCGCGGCGGCTCGGGCACGATCGAATCGAGCCGCAGCTCGGCGACGACCACCCGGCCGCGAATGCCGTATGTCGCCAGCGGCCCCGGCGCCAGCTCACCGGCGAGGCCGGCAGGCGTGGCACCGACCAGCAGGTCACCGGCTCTGCCGCCGCGCATCCCGGCCACCGCCGCGGGCGTGGTCGCCAGCGCCGTGCCCGTGAGGTCGTAGACCACGCGCGCGAGCACCGACTGCAGCTCCCGAAGCCGTGTTGCGGCGTCGCCGGCGTCCTCGCCTGGGCTGTGCGACACGAGCGTCAGCAGCAGGGGCTCGAGGGGCAGCGGCGGCAGCGCGCGGTCCTGCCCGTCGGGTGTCGCCCCGGCCGGCGGCTGGGTGCGCTCGCCCTCCCAGAACACGCGGCCGAGCTCGAAGAGGCGGACACCACCGACCCCACGGCTCAGGTTGAGCGCCAGCGCGGCGGAGAGACCGGGGAGCTGGCTGGTGCGCAGCACGCGCCACTCGTCCGTCAGCGGGTTGCGCAGCCCGATCGGCTTCCGCGCGCCGCCGAGACCCGGCAGCGTCCCCGGCTGCGCCGCGGCGACGAAGGAGAACGTGATCGCCTCGTCGAACCCCGCGCCCAGGCAGACCTCGCGAACCAGATCCTCGACCGGCACCGGCGGCACCATGCCCACGGACGCGGCGCGCCGCCCGGGCAACGTGCTGGGCACGCGTCCGTAGCCGATCATGCGGCCCACCTCCTCCACCACATCCACCGGCAGCGTGACGTCGCGGCGGAAATGGGGTGGCACAACGCGCAGGACGGCGCCGTCCTGCTCCACGGCGAAGCCGAGCCTGGCCAGCACGGTGGCGGCATCGCTGGCGTCCACCGGCGTGCCCAGCACCGCGCTGAGCCACTGCGCCGAGACCTCGATCTGTTGCGGACGCGGCAGCGGCCGCGGCCACTCGTCGAGCACGCCGCGCAGCACGTGGCCGGACGCCGCCTCCGCGATCAGCGTGGCAGCGCGGCCCAGTGCGAGCGGCGGCAGCGTGTCGCTGAGCCCCTTCTCGAACAGCGTCGAGGCGTCGGTGCGCACACCGAGGCGGCGCGAGGTGGCGCGTATGCGCACGCCGTCCCAGCTCGCTGCTTCCAGCAGCACGGTGCGCGTCTCCTCGTTCACCGCGGTGTCGAGACCGCCGATGACCCCGGCGATGCTCACCGGCGTGTCGCCGGCGCACACGACCATGTCGGCCCGCTCCAGGACGCGTTCAACACCGTCGAGCGCAACCACCCGCTCACCACCGCGGGCGCGTCGCACGCGCACGTCGGCGCGGCGCTCGCCGCTCACCGCGGCGAAGCGGTCGAGGTCGAACGCGTGCAGCGGCTGGCCCAGCTCATGTGCGACGTAGTTGGTGACATCGACCACGTTGTTGATGGGACGGAGTCCCACAGCACGCAGCCGCGCCTGCAGCCACTGCGGTGAGGGGCCGACGGCAATGCCTTCGATGACGGCGGCGGTGAAGCGGGGACAGCCCTCGGGGTCTTCGATGCTGACCGAGGCGCGGCCCTCCGACGACGCCGCAGACAGAACCTTGTCCGGGGTCGTCGTGTCCGGCTCCGCGAGCCGCTCACCCAGACCGGCTGCGAGCTCGCGCGCGATGCCCACGTGACAGAGGCAGTCGGGACGGTTGGTCGTGACCTCGACGTCGATCACGACGTCCAGGTCGAGCACATCGCGCAGAGGCTCGCCCGGCTGACCGCGGGACAGGATCAACAGTCCGGACGCGTCGTCGCCAACGCTGAGCTCGGCAGCGGAGAGCAGCACGCCGGGAGAGCGGTAGCTGCGAAACGTGCGCACGCCGACGGGCTCGTCCATGCCCGGCGGCCGCGTGCCCGGCGGCGCGTACGCGACGAGGTCGCCGACGGCGACATTGGGGGCGCCGGTCACCAGCTGCAGCGTTCGCGCGTCGATGCCGAGGTCGGCGAGCGCTCGCGGCTGGGCCGCGCCAATGTCGATGGTGGCCAGCCGCAAGCCATGCGTGGAGCCGGGCAGCGGCTCAAGGGCGGATACCCGCGCCACCACGACGCCGGCAGCCACGTCCTCAACCGCGCCCACCTCGGTGCCGGTCTCCACCAGCGTCTCCACCAGGTAATCGACGGGCGCGTCTAGGGGAGCGTAGTCGCGCAGCCAGCGCAGCGACATCTTCATGGTGCCGGCTGCAGAAAGCGCACGTCGTTCTCGTACAGCAGGCGGATGTCGGGGATGCCGTAGGCGAGCATGGCGGCGCGCTCGGGACCCATCCCGAACGCGAATCCCGAGTACTTGCCGGGGTCGATGCCGCCGTTGCGCAGCACGTTGGGGTGCACCATGCCGCAGCCGAGCAGCTCGAGCCAGCCGGTGTGCCCGCACACCGAGCAGCCGCCTCCGCCGCAGACGACGCACGCGAGCTCCATCTCCAGCGAGGGTTCCGTGAACGGGAAGTGATGCGGACGCCAGCGCACCCGCGCGTCGGGGCCGAAGAAGGAGCGCGCGAAGTACTCGAGCGTGCCCTTGAGGTCGGACACCGCGATGCCCTCGTCGATGCAGAGCCCTTCCACCTGATGGAACATGGGCAGGTGCGTCGCGTCGTAGTCGCGACGGAACGCCTTGCCGGGGACGATCACGCGCTGCGGCGCGCCGCGCTGCACCATGCTGCGGATCTGCACCGGTGAGGTGTGCGTGCGCAGCAGGCGCGAGTCGTCGATGTAGAACGTGTCGTGCGAGTCACGCGCCGGATGCCCCGGAGGCTGGTTGACCAGCGTGAAGTTGTACCGGTCGTACTCGACCTCGGGCCCGTCGATGGCCTCGTACCCGAGCTGGCTGAAGATGCGCCGGATCTCGTTGATGGCGATGGTCACCGGATGGGCGCGGCCGCGCTGCAGGCGCGGCGCCGGACGCGTGAGGTCGAGGGGCTCGTCGCCGGCGGCGTCCGACTGCAGCTGCAAGCGGCGTTCGTCGAGCGCATCGCGCACGCGTTCCACCAGCGCCTGCACCGTCTGCCCCATCTGGCGGCGCGCCTCGGGATCGCCGATGCGTCCGATGCCGCGCATGAACGCGTTGAGCTCGCCGTTGCGCCCCAGGTAGCGCACGCGCACGTCCTCGAGCCGATCGAGGTCGTCACTGAGGCGGACGGCATCCATCGCCGCCGCGGCCACAGCGTGGACGTCCGCCTCCCCGACTCCCGCCGTGCCGCTCACGCGCTCGGCAGCGCGCCTCGGGCCACCTCCACCAGACGGCCGAACGACGCGCCGTCCTCCACAGCGAGGTCGGCGAGCATCTTGCGGTTGACCTCGACGCCGGCGGTCTTGAGGCCGTGCATGAACTGGTTGTATGCGAGCCCGTGCTGCCGCGCCGCAGCGTTGATGCGCGCGATCCACAACATGCGCATGTCGCCCTTGCGCTGCTTGCGATCACGGTACGCATACGCAAACGAGTGCATCACGGCCTCGTTGGCGGACTTGTGCAGGCGATGCCGCGAGCCCTGCATACCCTCGGCGAGCTCGAGCACCTTCTTGTGGCGCGCCCGCGCGGTGACGCCCCGTTTCACCCTGGCCATCGCACCGCCTCCTACAGGTAGGGCGCCAGCCGGATCACCGTGTGACGGTCCGCCTGTGCCACCTCGTGCTGCTTTCGATAGTCGCGCTTGCGCTTGCTGCTCTTGTGCTCGAGCAGATGCGAGCGGAACGCGTGACGCCGCATCACCTTCCCGGTGGCGGTGACGCGAAAGCGCTTCTTTGTGCCTTTATGCGTTCGAATCTTTGGCATCGGTGTTCTGCTCCGCGGTGGCCGGCTGGACGCGGACCGGCGCCGGCTCATGAGGGCGGCGATTGTTGTCCTTGGTCTCGCTGCGCGCATGCTTGCGCGCCACGGGACTCAGGATCATCGTCATGTTGCGTCCCTCGACGAGAGGATTGCGCTCGATCGTCGCCATCTCCTGCAGCTCGTCCGCGATGCGATCGAGCAGCCGGCGACCGTATTCCTGGTGCACCATCTCGCGTCCCCGGAACATGATCGTCAGCTTGACCTTGTCGCCTTCTTCGAGGAAGTGCCGCACCGAGCCGAACTTCGTCTGAAAGTCGTGCTCGGAGATCTTGGGCCGGAGCTTCATCTCCTTGACGGTGATGACGTTGTGCTCGCGGCGGCTCTCCTTCTCCTTCTTCAGAGCCTCGAACTTGTAGCGGCCGTAGTCCATCAGGCGGGCTACGGGCGGCTGTGCCTGAGGGGCAACCTCGACCAGGTCCAGCTCCCGTTCGCCCGCCAGGGCTCGCGCCCGCTCGATGGGGACGATCCCGAAGGCTTCACCGGTGGTGTCGTCGAAGAGCCGGACGTTGGGAATGCGGATCTGGTCGTTGATCCGTAGCTCTCTGAATGCGATGTTGGTCGGTCTCCTCTACTTGCTGATGTTCTCGGTTAACGAAAAACTGGACAGCCGTGCGCTATCCAGTAGCCGGTTGCTGGACCCTCAAGGTACTCCCGGAAGGTGAGGCCCGCACCGCACGGCACCTCTTTGCATCAGTTGGGGAGCATAGCACGCCCCCGGCAGCCTCAAACTCGCGCGTCCGGTTCGTCACGGCGCGCGTGCAGCAGCATCTCCGGCGCGCCTCGCGCCCCGTGCACCGGCGACGGCATGCGACCCAGCACGGCCCAGCCGGCTGCGGCGATGGCCTCGGCAGCCCGGTCGGCCGCCGACGCGACCGACGCGTCGTCGAGCGGCGCCGCGGCCAGGCGCAGCTCGAACATCGGCTTGACCAGACCGATGAGATCCGCGCCGCGATTGAAGCGCACGCGCCCGAGCTGCGCCACCGCGGCGCCGAGCGCGAGGTACGACACGTCGATGGTGACCACGTCGATCGCCTCGGGCACGATCGTGCTGTCGAGGCGCGCCACATTGGTCGCCTCGAGGTTGACCACCTGCGGGTGCTGGCGCAGCGAGCCGAGCAGCTGCCCGTGACCGGCGTCGACCGCGTACACGCGCGCCGCGCCCGCGCGCAGCAGGACGGTGGTGAACCCGCCCGCCGCAGCACCGACATCGAGCGCCGCGCGCCCGCGGACGCTGACCGCGAACCCGTCCAGCGCCGCCTGCAACTTGGCCTCGCCGCGCAGCGGACCGCGCGGCGCAACGCTGAGCGGGCTGCTCCGCGGCCGCTTCATTCGGGACGGCGTTCGCGCACCTCGGCGGCGAGACGGTCGGCGAGCTCGTCGACCGCGATGGACTCCTGCGCGCCGCTCCGGCGCGTGTCCCGGACGGTGAACACGCCGTCGCCGCGCTCGACGTCGCGACGTCCGACCACCACCACGTAGGGAACGCGCCGCAGCTCGGAGTCGCGGATCTTGGCGTCGAGACGACCCGACGTGTGATTGATCTCGGCGCGCAGGCCCGCGTCGCGCAGCCGTCCGACCACGTGCGCAACCTGCTGCATCACCGCCTCGGCGTTGTCCTGCACCGGCGCCACCTCGCACTGCACCGGCGCGAGCCAGAGCGGCAGGTGCCCCGCGAAGTGCTCGATGAGCACGCCGATGAAGCGCTCCAGCGATCCGTAGATGGCGCGATGGATGACCGCCGGCGTCTGCTCGTGACCGGCGTCGTCGATGTACACGAGCCCGAAACGGCGCGGCAGGTTGAAGTCGAGCTGGATGGTGCCCAGCTGCCACTCGCGGCCGATCGCATCCTCCATGAGCATGTCGATCTTGGGGCCGTAGAATGCCCCCTCCCCCGCCTCCACCACGTAGCCGCCGGCGCCGGCCTCGCGCTCCAGGATGCGCAGCAGCGCCGCCTCGGCACGATCCCACAGCGCCGGCTCACCGATGAAGTCGTCGGGGCGCGTGCCCAGCCGGAAGCGGTATCTCAGGTTGAACAGCTCGTAGAAGTGGCGCACGAGCGCGAAGACCCGGTCGTACTCCTCCTCGATCTGGTCCTCGGTGACGAAGATGTGCGCGTCGTCCTGCTGCATCTTGCGCACGCGGAGCAGCCCGTGCAGCGTGCCCGAGCGCTCGTAGCGGTGCAGCACGCCGAAGTCGTTGAAGCGCACCGGCAGCTCACGATAGCTGCGCAGCCGGAGTCCGTAGACCACCATGGCGTTGGGGCAGTTCATCGGCTTGGTGCCGTACGTCGTGTGCTCATCGATGGGGATCTGGAAGATGTGCTCGCGATAGTGGTCCCAGTGCCCGGAGACCTCCCAGAGCCGCTTGTCGTTGACCACCGGTGTCGAGATCTCCTGGTAGCCGCGCCGGCGGTGCTCGGCACGCGAGTACTCGAGGAGCTCGTTGAAGAGCATCACCCCGTTGGGCAGCCAGTAGGTCATGCCCGGCGCGGTGGCATCGAAGTGGAACAGCTCCAGCTCGCGGCCGATTCTCCGGTGGTCGCGGCGCTCTGCCTCCACCAGGCGCTGGAGGTACGCCGCCAGATCCTCTGCAGAGAACCACGCGGTTCCGTAGACGCGCTGCAGCTGCTCGTTGCGTTCGTCGCCGCGCCAGTACACGCCGGCGACGCGCTGCAGCGTGAACGCGTGCACCAGGGAGCTGTCGCGCACGTGCGGGCCGCGGCAGAGATCGATGAACTCACCCGTGCGGTACACGCTCACGGTGTCGACGTCGCCCGCGAGCCTGTCGATGATCGCCACCTTGAACGGCTGCTCCAGCTCCTCGAACAGCGCGCGCGCCTCGGCGCGAGGCAGCACCTCGGCGCGGTAGGGAATCGCCTGCGCGGAGAGCTCGCGCATTCGCCGCTCGATGACCGCGAGGTCGTCCTCGGTGAAGTGCGCGCCGCCGGGAAGGCGGAAGTTGTAGAAGAACCCGTCCTCGATGGCCGGGCCCACGTCGTACTGCGCACCGGGGAAGAGCTGCACCACCGCCGCCGCCATGAGATGCGCCGCGCTGTGGCGGAGGATCTCGAGCGTGGGTTCGACGGCTGTTGCGAAGGGAAGCCCTGCTTCGGCGGCGTCGTCGACGACGTCGGGCGGCATGAGACCGGAATTCTACGGTGTGGCTTGGAAGCCGCCGCTCTCTGCGTCAGGGAGTCGACGTCAGGAGGCGGCGAGGCGCGACATGCCCGCCGGAACGTCCTCGCGACCCTTCCCCAGCAGCGCCAGCTGGGCCTCGGGATCGGGCGTGACGGTCAGCGACAGCTGCCGGGCCATGGTGAGCGGGCGCGCACTGGTTCGGCGGGCCTGTGCGCGCAGCCGCTCATGCCGTTCGGGATCGATCGCACAGCAGCGCACGCTGCAGTACTTGGCGGTCGGCTTCTTGACAGCATCACCGCAGCCCCGCCGCGCGCACACTCTGCGCACAACGTGTCCGCGATCACCGTCCCCCACGAGTTCCTCCACGGCGGAACAGGAGTGTACGCGCTTTTCCCGTACGCGTGTCAATCGATTGGCTGTAAAGACTTGTTTGCCACATCTGCACCATCACAGAGGTCGTACGACGCGCCGCAGTCCGCGTTGTGCACTGCAGTCCGTGTGCACAGTGTGGACAACTGTCTGCTCCCCGATGCATGCCTTCTTGGGCGGGGTGTGCGCAACTCGTGCGCAACCCGGGACGCCCCCTCCATGCGGGGCGCAAGTACCATCCCGGTCTGAGAGTCCCCTGAGGGGCCTGCATGGAGGACGGCCGTGGTGCTGGCTGGCGACCCCCCGGACCTGGTCGAGGTCGCGACGGGGACGCGCTCGCCCGAGCGCCTGCTGCGCGTCATCTCCGGCATCCAGAACGAGGAGTTCAGCAGGGGCCTCCGCATCGCGCACGACCTGTTCGCGGAACGTACGGCGTGGAACATCAACTCGACCGCATCCGGCGGCGGCGTCGCCGAGATGCTGCAGTCCATCGTTCCCTACGCGCGCGGCGCCGGCGTTGATGCGCGCTGGCTCGTCATCGGCGGCACCGAGGACTTCTTCCGCATCACCAAACGCCTGCACAACCGCCTGCATGGTGCGAGCGGCGACGGTGGCGAGCTCGGTGCGCGCGAGCTGCAGCAGTACCTCGCCGTGCTCGACGTCAACGCCGACCGCCTGCTGCAACGCGTGCAAGCGCGCGACGTCGTGGTGTTGCACGACCCGCAGACCGCGGGCCTGATCCCGCGCTTCCGCGAAGCCGGCAACGCCGTCATCTGGCGATGCCACGTGGGCGTGCTCGACCCCAACAGCCTGGTGCACCAGGCCTGGGACTTTCTGCGTCCCTTCGTGCAACAGGCCGACGCATACATCTTCTCGACCCGCGGCTTCGTATGGGACGGACTCGACCCGTCGAGGCTCACGATCGTGCCGCCGTCGATCGATCCCTTCTCACCCAAGAACGACGACCTCAGCGACGAGCAGGTGCACGCCATCCTGGTCGCCTCCGGTCTTGTCGCCGGTGACGCGGATCCGCAGCACGCGGCGTTCACGCGGCTCGACGGCACGCGTGCGACGATCGCGCACCGCTCCGAGGTCACCGAGAGCGCACCGCTGACCGAGGCAACGCCGCTCGTGCTCCAGGTTTCGCGCTGGGACCGGCTAAAGGATCCCGCGGGTGTGCTGCAGGGATTCGTCGAGCACTGCATCCCCACAACGGACGCGCACCTGATGCTTGCCGGTCCCTCGGTGGCCCACGTCGCCGACGACCCCGAGGGGCTGGCGGTGTCGATGGAGATCCACGACGCCTGGGCGGCACTGCCCGAGGCGGCGCGCGCCCGCGTGCATCTGGCGACGCTGCAGATGAACGACGTCGAGGAGAACGCCGCCACGGTGAACGCGTTGCAGCGGCGTGCGACCGTTGCCGTTCAGAAGAGCCTCGCCGAGGGATTTGGGCTCACCGTCGCCGAGGCGATGTGGAAAGCGCGGCCCGTCGTGGCCAGCCGCGTCGGCGGCATCCAGGATCAGATCGAGGACGGGCGCAGCGGCTGCCTGGTGGCACCACGCAACCTGACCGCGTTCGGCAGCGCGCTCACCTCGCTGGTGCGGGATCCGGCGCTGGCGCAGCGCATGGGAGACGCCGCGCGCGAGCGCGTGCGCGAGCACTTCCTGATTTCCCGCCATCTCTTGCAGTATCTCGAGCTGATCGGCGCTTTGCTGCAGCGCCGAGGGAGCGGCTGAGCGCGCTCATGCGGCGGGAACCGCGGCCCAGTCGCTGCCGTTCCAGAGCCGCATCGCTTCGGTGCTCGCGGCACCGGGGTACACCATGACCACGGCACCCGCGATCGGCACGTCCGCCACAGAGAGCGAAGAGATCGCCGGCAGCACCGTCGTCGCCTCTGAGGCCCGCGTCCAGGTGCTGCCGTCGAACGTCCACGTCGCGCCGGTTGCGTGGCCGCCGGCGCTGAAGGTGCAGACCATGACGATGCCGCCTGCGTCCACGTCGGTGGCGGCCTGGCACGGACCTGCGGGATAGTCGGGATCGGGCACGCCGTTGAATCCCTGCGTCTGGCTCACGAGCTGCCACTGCTTGCCGTCCCAGCCAAAGGTCGACTGCAAGCCGTTGGGGGCGTACCCGCCGGCGCTGATCAGCTGGCCGCTGTGGGGATCGAACGCGGTGCCGCCCGCGTACCACTCGGGAGGCTGACCCGCCGCAGCACTCCAGCGCGTGCCGTTCCACACGTACGCACCCGCGCGGTCGATCGGTTGTGGCACCACGCACGCGGTGCGCCCGCACTGCGTCGGATAGGTGCTGTCATAGCCGCTGAGCAGCACCTGGTGGTGCGTGGGGTCGGCGCCGGTGGCGGCGAACGGCATCTGCAACAGCGTGTCGCCGACGCGACTCCAACTCTGGCCGTCCCACGACCACGTGCCCTGCTGCTCCAGCAAGCCCTCGGCATCCATCTGCCCGCTGCCGGACAGCAACAGGAGGTGGCCACTGGTGGGATCGACGACAAGGCTGGCGCCGTACAGCGGCGGTGGTGACACCGCCGGGTGCAGCTGCGCCCACGACGCTCCGTTCCACGCCCACGTGTCGTCCAGCCGCGTGGCGTCCGCCGGATGCGCCGGCGAGGCGGCGGCCGCACCGCCGAACAGGATGAGCCGCCGGCTCACGGGGTCGAACCCCAGGGCCGCGCCGTAGCGCGCAGGTGGTGCTGCGGCGTTGCGCAGCGACGACTCCGGCAGATGCGGAACTGCGGACGCACTCGGCGAGAGGCGCGCGTGGTTGCCTCCGGTACCCGGAGTGGCCGCACTGCCGCACGCGGCGAGCGCTGCCGCGAGCGCCGCCGCCGCCATGGCGCCCCGATGGCGATCCCTTCTCGATCCGATGTTCCCAGACGCTAGCAGAACCGATGTGTCACTTCGCGGATGGGGCCATGTGGTCGACGATGTAGTACACGCCCACCAGCCCATCGAGAACGAGCACCGCGATCGGGCTCAGGAACGCGATCGGTATGCACGCGATGTACACCAGCATGCCGGCACGAACGCGGAACCGCTGCATCCGCGTCGGTAGCGCTGCGTCTGGTCGCAGCAGGCCCGGGTGACGCTCCACCCAGACGCGACTCGACTGGAAGCCGGCGCCCATCAGGAGCTGGGCGCCGTTGAAGAGTGCGGCTGCGACACTCGCCTGCGAGCCCGTACGGCCGACGTACTCGGCGAAGAGTGACGTGGTGAAGGGGATCAGGACCACCGCCATCAGGAACCCGAGATTCGCAAAGAGCATGGTCCGGTCGACGCGGGCGAGGCTGTGAAAGAACGCGTGGTGGTTCACCCACACGATGCCGATGCCGAGGAAGCTGATGAAGAACGCGACGAACGCCGGCCACTCGTCGGCGAGCGCCGCGAGCAGCGAGCCGTTGGTGATGGGAACGCGCAGGTTGAGGACGAGGAGCGTGATGGCGACCGCGATCACCCCGTCGCTGAACGCCTCCACGCGGCCGGTGCTCATCGAGCCGGCGACCGGGCGACGACGCCAGGGATGGTGGGCGCAATAGGGATCGAACCTATGACCTCTGCCATGTCAAGGCAGCGCTCGTACCAACTGAGCTATGCGCCCACCACCACCCGGGAACAGCGCCCGCCAGTGCGGCGATTCTACCAACCGGTGCGGCTCCGTCCCGGGGGGACGCCGCCTCATGCCCAGGCGGTCGTCCGGGCCTGGCGTGCGGCCGCAAGGGCCTCGGCGTGGCGGATCGCATCCGCCGTGACCTGCACTCGGAGCACGCCCTCGCACTCGTGGCAGATCACGAAGAAACTCTCCGGCTCGAGGATCGGGCGCGCCACCGACTGCCGGTGGCCGCAGCACTCACATGTCACGACCGCACGCATCACCACTCCGCCTGCACCTGCACCTGTACCAGTCCTCAGCGCCCCAAGCTGTGGCCCCGCGACTGTGGCATCGAGCCGGCGGAGGCCTGGGATATCCATACCCTCGCGACACCGCCGTTGCAGGCCCGTGATCAGCGGGTCTCGACCACCGTGAGGGCTTTGTCGCGGCTGTCGCGCTCGAGGATCGACAGGCGGCTCCAGGCAAGCGCACGGATGGCGACTCCAAGGAGCACCAGCACCACGCCGAGGCCGGCGACGACACGGTCGACCCCGACCACGTCGGCGAGCACGCCGGCCAGCACGAGCGGCACCGCCACGGCGGCGTTGATGACGGTGAAGATGCCGCCGAAGATGCGGCCCCGCGTCTCCGGGGTGGTGCGTTCCTGGAGCAGCGTGAACGCGGGGATGAGCACCGAGCCGAGCGCGGCGCCGAAGACCAGCGCGAGCGCGACGGCGAGCGGCGTGTCGAACCCCGACAGCCCCGCGTTGTTCAGCAGGTCGGGCACGACACCCATGACCGCCAGCGCCGCCCCCGCGGTGACCACCGACGCGATCAGCGCCCGCGCACGCGACAGGTTCGGCCGCACCCCGAGCAGCCCGGCGGCCGCCACCAGCCCCAGCGTCGCCGGGACCAGCACGAAATACGTGTCCTGGTCGGACCGGTGCAGCACCTTCACCAGGTAGACCGGGCCCAGGGTGAACACGGTGAACACCACCACGAGCGCGAGGGCGAGCTGGTAGAGGCCGAAGCGCAGGGCCGGGTTGGCGCGGAGGATGCGCAGGCCCTCGCGCAGCTCGCGCAGGAGGCTCGGCGGCGGCGCATCGTCGCCACGTTGCGGGGCGCGAAGCGCCGTGCCCAGACGCCAGATGGACAGGGCGGCGAGCGCGAACAGCCCGGCGGCGATGTAGAAGGGCGCGCGGTTGCCGAAGAACCCGATCGCCAGTGTGGCGGCGGGCACGCCGAGCACCAGCGTGAGGATCACTGTCGTCATGAACAGCGACGTGGCCTCGGTCATCTGCCGGCGCAGCACCAGGGACGGGATGCTGGCCGCCTCCGCGGGAGCGAACACCTGGCCCACCGAGCTGAACAGCAGCATGATCAGGATCAGCGGCCACGCCTGCCCCTGCAGCCCGGGCACGAACTGCGCGATCGGGATCAGGAGGATCAGCCCGGCGCGAATCGCGTTGCACGCGATCATCAGGGTGCGCTTGTCATGGCGGTCGGCGTACACGCCGGCGGGCGCGCTCAGGATGACGCTCGGCACCGTGTAGGCGAGCATGAGCACCGACTGCAGCGACGCCCGCCCGCTGATCGTGTACATGAAGATCAGCAGCGTGAAGACGAGGAACTTGTCGGCCAGCTGCGACGCCGCCTGTCCCGCCCACAGGTAGCGGAAGTCGCGGCGGCGCAGCACCGCCCGGAAGCCGGCGCGATCCTCGGGCCGCGGCGGCAGCGTCGCCCGGGACGCGTGCAGCGGCGCCGGCCGGGCCGGCTCGCCGGCGCCGTTGTCGTCCTCCGGCGCCGGAACGTCTGCCCTGCCTCGCACCGCGCTCACCGCATCCCCTTTCGCGCTTGCTCGACGGCGCCGGCGAGCCGCCGCCACTCGTCAAGCGCAAGCGTACCCGGCCGCCGCCCGGGGTCAATGGCCGAGTCGGTGAGCGCGGCCGTGGCGATCGCGGCGTCGCGACCCAGCGCGTGCGCCAGGCCGTGGCGCAGCGTCTTGCGCCGCTGCTGGAAGACGGGCCGGGCCAGCGCGATCACGGCGGCGCGCTCAGCAGGGGTCATCCCGCGGCTCGGGTGGAGGCGGATGATCGACGAGTGGACGGCGGGCGGCGGCTCGAAGGCGCCCGGCGGCACATCCGCGAGCCGCTCGATGTCCGCGATGCTGCGCAGCGCGACGGTGGCCAGGCTCCATTCGCCGTCACTCGCGCCGAGCCGCGCCGCCACCTCGCGCTGCACCAGGAACACCCCGCGGCGCGGCGGCCGCGGCAGCTCGAACAGGTGCGAGAGCAGCGGCCCGGTGAGGTGATACGGCAGGTTGCCGGCGGCGAGCCACGGCTCCTGCAGCCCGGCGCTCTCGGGGTCCACCGTCAACGCGTCGGCGTGCAGCACGTCGACGTTGGCGCGGCGCCGCTGGGTGATGCGCGTGGCGGCGACGCAGCGGGCATCGACGTCGACGGCGACCACCCGCGTCGCCTGGCCGGCCAGCGCGGCGGTCAGCGTGCCGACGCCGCAGCCGATCTCCAGCACCGGTTCGTCGGGAGCAGGGCTGAGCGCGGCGACGATGCGGTCGAGGACGGCGCGGTCGACGAGGAAGTGCTGCCCCAGCCGGCGGCTGGGCCGCAGCCCCACGCGTCGGGCCACGGCGCGCACGGTCGCAGCGCTGGTGAGGTCGAGCGGCCGCCGCGCTCGCCGCGGTGCGGTCGCCGACGCGTGGCCTGTCACGGCGAGCCCAGCCCGAAGAGGGCCCGCGCGGTGATCGTGGTCCGACGCCGGACGGCGTCGAGCGGCTCGCCGCGGAGCTCGGCGACGCGGGCGGCGGTGTCGGCGACGCGCTCGGGAATGTTGACTGCGCCGCGGTGCGGCACCGGGGTCAGAAACGGCGAGTCAGTCTCCAGCACATAGGCGTCGGGCGGCGCCTCGCGCGCAGCCTGCTGCAGTGCTTCCGTGCGCGCGAAGGTGACGATCCCCGCGAACGACACCACGAATCCGCGCTCCACGCAGCGCCGCATGTGGATGGCGTCTCCGGTGAAGCAGTGCATCACGCCGCGAGCCTCCGGTACCGCGTGGACGGCGTCGAGCACCTGCTCGTGAGCGTCGCGGTCGTGGATGACGACGGGCTTGCCGTGTGCGACGGCAAGCTCCAGCATCATCCGCAGCGAGCGCTGCTGCACCTCCACCGGGGTCTCGTGGTAGCCGGGGCGGAAGTACAGGTCCAGGCCCACCTCGCCGACCGCCACCGCCTTGGGGTGGCGCAGCAGCGCAGCGAGCTGCTTCACCTCGGCGGAGTCGGGCGTATGCCGCTGTTGCGGGTCCCAGCCCACGGTGAACCACACGTTGTCGTGCGCCTCGGCGATGGCGCAGTTGTGCTCGCTGTCCTCGAGGCTCACACCGACTGTGACGATCTGGGTGACGCCGGCGGCTGCGGCGCCCTCCAGCGCGCGCTGCAGCAGGCCGCGTTCCTCGAGCAGCACCAGGTGACAGTGGCTGTCGACGAGCGCGGCGGGCACATCCCCGGCGGTGGTCACGGCGCCACGAGCACGGTGCACTCGCCCCGCGGCGGTGTGTGTGCGAACGCCGCGATGAGCTGCTCAGCGGTGCCGACGTGAAACGTCTCGTGCTTCTTAGTGATCTCGCGCGCCACGACGATCTCGCGGTCGCCGAGGACCGTGGCCAGCACCCGCAGCGTCTTCACCAGCCGGAGCGGCGACTCGAAGAAGGCGACGGTGTGGCGCAGCTGCAGCGGCTGCTCCACGGCGCGACGCTGCCGCGCCGGGGACCGAGGCAGAAACCCGAGAAAGCAGAGAGCGTCCCCCGGCATCCCGGAGCCGGAGAGGGCTGCGGTCAGCGCCGACGGTCCGGGCACCGGCGTGACCGTGAAGCCGGCGTCGCGCGCCGCGCGCACCAGCCGCGCGCCGGGATCACTGAGTGCCGGCGTCCCCGCGTCGGTGCACAGCGCGAGCATCTCCCCCGCCCCGAGCCGCGCCAGCAGCTGCGGCACGCGGCGCTGCTCATCGAACGCCGGCAGCGACACCAGCGGCCGGGAGATGCCGTGCGCGCTGAGCAACACCCGCGTGCGGCGCGTGTCCTCCGCCACCACCACGTCGCACTCGCGCAGCGTGCGCAGCGCACGCAGGGTGATGTCCTCCAGGTTGCCGACCGGCGTCGCCACCACCGCCAGCGTCCCCGGCGGCGACGAGGTCACAGCCCCCAATCCCTCGGGTACCGGAAGTCGCGGTCGATGGTGCGCTGGCTCACCTTGGCGATCACGGGCAGCCGGCGCTTGTACTGCGAGGCGCGCACGCGCCGCAGCACGCTGTCAACGATGGCCGGATCGAACCCCATCGCGTCGAGCTCGGCGCGCGAGCGCCGTTCGTCGACGGCATGGAAGAGGATCACGTCGATGGTGGCATAGGGCAGACCGAGGTCACCCTCGTCGGTCTGGCCCTCGAAGAGATCCGCGCTCGGCGGCTTGCTCAGCACTGGTTCGGGGAGCTGGAGCGCGCGTCCCAGCGCGTACACCTGCGTCTTGTACAGATCGCCGATGGGGTTGAGCGCGCTGGCCATGTCGCCGAACAGCGTGCCGTAGCCGAGAAGCAGCTCGGTCTTGTTGGACGTTCCCAGCACGAGCGCGCGATGCACGGCCGACAGGTCGTAGAGCACGCTCATGCGCTCGCGGGCCATCTTGTTGCCCCGCCGGGTGCGGTCGGCGTCGGCATGGGCGGCGAAGTACGCGTCGACCTGGGCGCTGATGTCCACGACCTCGAGCACCACGTCGAACGTTTGGCACACCGCGCGCGCATCGGCGACGCTGTCCGGGTTGCTTGTGCGATACGGCATGCTGACCGCGTGCACGTGCGCCGCTCCCAGCGCGCGTGCCGCCAGCGCCACCACCAGCGACGAGTCCACGCCACCGGACGCGCCGACGATGACGTCGCTGAACCCGGCCTTGCGAACCTCATCGCGGAGGAACCCGGTGAGCAGCGTCTCGGCGACGCCGGCGTCAATCGCGAGGACGTTCTCGGCGGATGCGCTCGTTCTCGGCGTCGTTGACATCGTGGCGTTCGTCTCGCAACAGCGGTGTGGCGATGCGCGCGCGGCGCAGCGCCGATCTCTCGAGGCGGTGATACACGATCGCTTCGTCGGCGCCCGCGGGCTCGGCGAGCGGCGATCCGTCGGGGCCGACCACACGCGAGCCGCCCCAGAACCCGATGCCGTCCTCGTAGCCGACGCGGTTGCAGTACACGACGTACGCCGTGGACAGCTGCGCATACGTGCGCGTCATCGCGTCATAGCTCTGCGCCGTGCCCAGCGCCATGCCGCTGCCCACGCCGCGTCCCGGTGAGGCGGACGGGCAGAGCATCATGTCGACGCGCTGGCGGGCGAGCAGCGCCGCCGCCGACGGATGCCACATGTCTTCGCAGATGAGCACGCCGGCGCGCCACGCGCGCAGGTGGCGGCCGCGCATCTCGAACGTGTGAAAGCTCGAGCCCGCACCCAGGTATCGCTGCTCGTCGAAGATGCCGTACGTGGGCAGGTACACCTTGCGGTGCACGTGGGCCACCGTTCCCCGGCTCAGGTACAGCGCCGCGTTGTAGAACCGCGTGTCCTCGCTCTCCAGCACGCAGCCGACGAGCGCGTCGACGTCGGCGCAGCGCTCGGCCAGCGACTCCACCTCGTCGGAGTCGAGTCGCAGCGCGCATTCGGGCACCAGGTCCTTGAGGAAGTACCCGGTCAGCGACAGCTCGGGGAACACCACCAGTGACGCGCCGGCGGCGCGCGCCTCGGCAATGAGCGCGTGGTGCCGTTCGAGGTTGGCGTGCACGTCACCGAGACGCGGGGCCAGCTGCACGAGTGCAGTGACCAGCGACCCAGCAGCCGGCGCGTCGTGCACGCCGCTCACCGATATACGCGCCGCGGCGCGTTCATCGACCGCCATGGCGCGATTGTCCCATGAGATCGAAAGCGTCAACCGCTCAGCGTCGCGCCTGCGGCGGCTCCCGCTTCACGAACTCGGCGACGAGGCCGGCGACGTCGGCGACGTTGCACCGCGTCTGCTCCGCCGGCGGCAGCGCCCGGAGAAAGACCTCGCCGTACTCGCGCGAATCGAGCCGCTCGTCGCAGAGCACCACCGCGCCGCGGTCCGCGTGGCCGCGGATGAGGCGGCCGAACCCCTGCCGCAGCCGGAGCACGGCCACGGGCAGCGCGTACTGCGTGAAGGGGTCGCGCAGCCCCTCGGCGCGGGCTCGGACCAGCGGGTCGGTGGGCACCGGGAAGGGGAGCTTGTCGATCACGACGCAGCGCAGCCGGGCGCCGGGGATGTCGATCCCCTCCCAGAAGCTGCTCGTGCCCAACAGCACGGCGCGCGGGTCGTCGAGGAAGCTGCGCAGGATCTGCCGCCGGGTGCCGTCGATGCCCTGACCCAGGAGCGCGATGCGCCGCCGCTCCAGCCGGTCGCGGAGCAGCCCGTGGACCCGGCGCAGCGGGCTGTACCCGGTGAACAGCACGAGCGTCCGCCCCTCGAGCTCGTGGGCCAGGCCGGCGACCAGGTCGGCGACCACCGCCTCGTGCTCGGGGTCGTCGTAGGGCGGAACGCCGCCGGCGAGGACGCACTGCGCGTGGCCCAGGTAGTCGAACGGCGAGGGCAGCGCGAGCTCCTCGGCGGCAGCGCCGATGCCGGTGCGCGCGCGGAGGAAGTCGAAGCTGCCGGCCACCGTCAGCGTCGCCGAGGTGAGCACCGTGCTCTCGCACCGCTCGTAGAGCAGCCGCCGCAGCGGCTCGGCCACGCTGATGGGCGCCTCGTGCAGCTCGGCCTGCTCGGCGCGCAGCTCCAGCCAGGCCACATATCCCTCGCGTGGCTGCAGCAGCACGTTGTCGATCGCCTGGGCGAGCTCGCGCAGCGCATACGCCTGGAGCCGGGCCTCGTCGCCGGGGTCGTCGCCGTCGGGGATCAGCTCTGCCTGGAGGTCGCCGGCGGCGCCGGTCTCGAGCTGCGCCGCGGCGTCGAGCAGCGCACCCGTGGCCAGCCGGGCTGCCCGCTCCACCGGTTGGAACCGCT
This sequence comes from Candidatus Dormiibacterota bacterium, assembly GCA_036378495.1. Taxonomy (GTDB): domain Bacteria; phylum Chloroflexota; class Dormibacteria; order Aeolococcales; family Aeolococcaceae; genus JAFALX01. The sequence continues at coordinate 706 of DASUWI010000014.1, read as the reverse complement.
GGTCGGCGCGCGCGTCATCGCCAAGACCCATCCGCACGTTGCCGGCGTGGTCGAGCCCGAGACGGGTGGTCACGAAGCCCTTGACGTCACCGAGCAGCCGCTGCCCGGCCTCGCGGCAGCGCGACAGAGCGGCCGCGAGCGGGGTGTCCGGGCGGGCCGGGACCCGGTCGAGCGCCAGCGCCAAGTCGAAGGGACGAACCGTGACACCGAGCTGCTCGGTGGCGGAGGCCTCGAGCTGATGCGCCTCGTCGACCACCAGCGCGCCGTACGGTGCCAGCACCTGGCCCTGCCGCTCCGAGTCCGCCAGGAGCAGCGAGTGGTTGGTGACGACGATGTCGGCGTCGGCCGCGCGCTGCCGCGCGCGCACCATGTGGCAGCGACGCGATGTCCAGTTGGCGCAGGCGCTGCCCAGGCAGTCCTCGCGGTCGGACGCGATCCGCGCCCACAACGGCTCCTCGTCGGCGGCAAGGTGAAGCTCGGACCGGTCGCCGGACGTGGTCTCGGTGAGCCACACCAGGACCTTCAGCTTGAAGCGGATGGCGGCCTGGTCGACACCGTGCGGGCCCGCGTCGGGTTGCGCCAGGAATCGCGACCAGCGCCGCAGGCTGATGTAGTGGTTGCGGCCCTTGAGCACCGCCGTCAGCGGTGGAGGGTCGGCCACCTCCGCCAGCCGCGGCAGGTCACGGTCGGCCAGCTGCTCCTGCAG
>DASUWI010000013.1:0-14865 GCA_036378495.1 Candidatus Dormiibacterota bacterium | reverse complement strand
GAGCTCCGCGGCCCGTTGACGCTGCTCGGTGGCTACCTGTCCATGCTTGCCGACAGCCCCACCGAGCCCGTGGCACTCGACGGGCGGTCCGGTGTGGAACTCATGCAGGACCAGGTCAGGCGCATGAACGACCTGGTGAACCAGATGCTCGCGGCCGCTCGGCTGGAGGACGGCCAGCTGCTCGTCGACCCGCACGAGGCGAGGGTGGACGAGGTGATCCGCGACGTGGTGCGTCATGCCGACCTGCAGTCCCACCGCGTGGTCGTCGAGTCGGCCGCGCCCGTGCTCGCGTACGTCGACCGGCGCCACCTGGAGACGATCATCCGCAACCTGATCTCGAACGCGATCAAATACTCGCCGGGCGGCGGCGACGTGACGGTTCACGTCGGCCACGACGACACCATGGCGACCGTCGTGGTATCCGATCAGGGGATAGGCATCGAGCCCGAGCAGCAGGGCTCACTGTTCCGCCCCTTCGGCAGGCTGCAGGCCGCGGAGGCCCAGGGCATCGACGGCGTCGGTCTGGGGCTGTACCTGTCTCGCGAGCTGGCGCGCGCCCTGGACGGCGACATCACGGTTCGCTCGCAACCGGGCCATGGCAGCGTGTTCACCCTGCGCCTGCCCCGGCGGCGGAGTCCGGCGCGCGCGGGGTAGAAAACTGGCCATTGACCCGCGCGTCGGTCGGCGCGTATAACCGCATGCGCACGGAGGGGTGCCATGCAGGGGGTGTTCAAGGAAATGGGGATGGACAAGCACATCCAGGTCCTGCTCATCGAGGACGACACCGCGATCGCGGACCTGTACGGCGGCAGGCTGTCGCGTGATGGCTACACGGTCGCGGTCGCACATGACGGCGAGCAGGGGCTGGAGATGGCGCGATCCGGCGTTCCCAACCTCATCCTGCTCGACCTACGCCTTCCGAAGGTGGATGGGCTGACCGTGCTGCGCGAGCTGCGCAGCGACCCCGCGTCCGCTGAGGTTCCGGTCGTCATCCTCACCAACTACGACGAACCCGACCTCCGGTCGACGGGCATCAAGCTCGGCGCGCGCGAGGTGCTGCTGAAGTCGGAGACGACTCCGGCGCAGCTCTCGACGCTGACCGCGGAGTGGACTGCAGCGTAGGCCAGCCCGCCACCGCGATCAGAAGGACGCGCGCGGCGCCCGTCAACCCGGGCAGAAGATGAGGCAGTTCGGCGGTGTCGGTACGGGAGTCGGCGTCGGCGTCGCCTCGATGACGAACGAGGGCGGCGGCTGATCGCTGGGCAGCGGTGTCGGCACGTCGGTGGGAGACGGAGAGGGGCTCACGCTCGGCGAGGCGCTCGGGGCCGGCGGGGGCGGCGGGGCCACGGGGATGAACTCCGAGCCGACGTCCTCCGGCGTGGGCACCAGGTCGGTCGGCGCCGGGGGCGCAGTCGGCGACGTGCTGGCCGCGCTGATTCGTGGCCCTGAAAGGCCGGAGGCGGCGCCCGCCCCGATGATGATCAGGAGCAGCCCGCTGACCGTGATGAGAAAGCCTGCCACCACAGACCGGTCACCGTGGAGCAGGCGCCAGAACATCCCCGGGGCGGGGGCCTGGTCATCGCCGGCATTCCTGCCATAGGGTGGCGCCGGCCCGCCGCCGAACGGGGGCGTGAACGACGGCGTGAAGGATGGCGTGAACGACGGCGTGTAGGAGCGCGTGGGCGTGGGCGCCGGCTCGGCCTCCGGTGAGGCTGCGGACAGCCAGGAGCGTCCCCGGGTGCGCCAGTCGAACGCGGGAAAGGCCTCCAGCGCAGCCGACGCCACAGCCAGGCGGAAGTCCGCCGCACTGGCGGGGCGGTCCGCGGGGTCGTCGGCGAGGCCCGACTCGACCAGGCGCCGGATGCCGGGCGGTGCCGGGCTATCTCCTTCCGCCGCGAGAATCGTGCTGCGAGCGGCATCCGGGGGCATCGCGGTGAGGGCCTCGACGAACACCGCCGTGGCCGCGTAGACGTCGCTCGCGGCTCCGGGCCGGCCGCCGTGGCGGACCTCCGGGGCCGTATAGCGTGCACGGAGCGCGGGGCTTCCCGCGAGGCCGCTGACGTCGTTGAGCGTGCGGACGTTGCAGCGGCCGTGGTGGTCGACGAACACGCTCGCCGGCTGCAGGTCGACCTCGACGCCGGCGGCTCTGGTGTGCTCCAGGCGTTCGAGGACGTCATCGAGCAGCAGCAGCGCAGCAGCCGGCGGCGGCATACCGGCGCGCTCTATGACGGCCTGCAGCGAAACGCCGCGGGCGTCGCTCCCACCACCCTCCGTGGCCGGGGTCATTGCTGCGCCAGTATGCGACGACTGCGCTTGTCGTCGCAGATATCAGCGGGTGGGCGCGCAGTCGCGGCAAACGCCGGCGAACACAACCTTGTGGCTGGTGACGGTGAACCCCGTCATCGCCTGTGTCTGCGCCACGACGTCGTCGAGCACGCAGCCGGGCACCTCGTCGACGCGCCCGCAGCGTTCGCAGCGGATGTGCTCGTGATGCCCGTCGCGCACCTCGAAGCGAGCCCGGCCCTCACCCAGGTCGATGCGGTCCACCGTGCCCTCTCGCTCCAGCAGCGTGACGGCGCGAAACACTGAGGAATAGTCGGCGGAGCCGAGCGACTCGCGCACCGCGTCGTGCAGCTCGTCGATCGACCAGGCATGGCGGCCCGGGGTCTGGAACAGGAGGCGAACGGCGTCGGTCACCGGGCTGGGGCGCGGCATCGAGTTGAGTATAGCGTTGCGCACTTGCCTTGCGCATGTCGTTTGTGCAATATTCATGCGCAACCTTGTTGCAGAGCGGTTGGAGGTTGTGAGATGTGGCGCCGCACCGCCCAGCGTGCCGCCCCGGTCCGCGGGGCCGCGGCTCTAGCGGTCCTGACCGCGTTCGCGCTCGGCGCCGCGGCATGCGAGTCGGGCGGCGGCGGCACGGCCGCGGGCGGCGCCATCCGGGTGGTGGCGGCCGAGAACTTCTGGGGCAGCCTGGTCACCCAGCTCGGCGGTTCTCACGTCAGCGTCACCAGTGTTGTCACCGACCCCAACGTCGATCCACACGACTATCAGTCGAGCGCCGGCAACGCGCGCGCCTTCGCCATCGCTCAGTACGTCATCGTCAACGGCGCCGGCTACGACAACTGGGCAAGCAGCCTGCTGAACGCCAACCAGGACACGAGCCGCAGAGTGCTCGATGTCGCCGCCCTGCTGGGCAAGCACGAGGGAGACAACCCGCACTTCTGGTACGGCCCGGCCTTCGTCACCCAGGTCGCCGACCGCATCACCACGGACCTGAGCGCGATCGACAGCGCCGACTCCTCGTACTTCATGCAACAGCGCACCGCGCTCGAAACGGCGTTGCAGCCGTATCACGATCGCATCGCGTCGATCAAGCAGCAGTTCTCCGGCCGCAAGATCGCGTCGACGGAGAGCATCTTTGTCTACATGGCCGCTGCGCTCGGCCTGAACGTGATCAGCCCGCCGGCGTTCATGCAGGCGGTGTCGGAGGGCAACGATCCGCCGGCCGCGACGGTGGCCGAGTTCAACCAGCAGCTGCAGAGCAAGGAGGCGACGGTGCTCGTGTACAACCGGCAGACGGCCACCGACGTGACCACCAACCTGCGCCAGCTTGCCACCCAGGAGAACATACCCGTGGTGGGTGTCACCGAGACCATCGAGCCACCGGGCACGAGCTTTCAGCTCTGGATGGCCGGCGAGCTGAACGCCCTGCAGAACGCGCTCATCGCGTCGCGGCGGGCGCAGTGAGCGCGAGCGGGATCCGGACGCAGGATTCGGTCGAGCGCGCGCCGCCGGACGCGCCCGCGGTTGCGCTGCGCCAGGCAGGAGTTCGCGCCGGTGGCCGGTGGATCTGGCGCAACGCCGATCTCACGATTCGCGACGGCGAATTTCTGGTCGTTCTTGGCCCGAACGGCGCCGGCAAGACGACGCTGCTGCGCGTGCTGCTCGGCCTCGTGTCCCTGAATGCGGGAAGTGTCCGCGTCGCCGGCGAGGATCCGCGCAGCGCACGGCGTCAGGTGGGATACGTGCCCCAGCGGCGGGCGTTCGACCGCGACCTGTATGTCCGTGCGCGCGACCTCGTGGCACTCGGTGTGGACGGCACCCGCTTCGGCGTACCGCTCTCAGCGGCTGAACGCCGCATCAAGCGGGAGATGGTCGACGAGGCCATCGAGGCCGTCGGCGCCACGGCGTACGCCGACCGCGCGGTCGGCCATCTGAGCGGCGGCGAGCAGCAGCGCCTGCTGCTTGCCGAGGCGCTGGTGACACGGCCCCGGCTGCTGCTGCTCGATGAGCCGCTGGCCAGCCTCGACCTGGGCGGGCAGGCACAGGCGAGCGGCCTGGTGGCCTCGGTGGCGCGGTCGCGAGGCATCACCGTCGTGCTCGTGGCGCACGACGTCAATCCGCTGGTCTCTGTGCTGGATCGCGTCGCCTACGTCGCCGGCGGCCGCATCACCGCGGGGACGCCGGACGAGGTGATCACCTCGCAGCGGCTGAGCGCCATCTACGACCACGACGTCGAGGTGCTGCGCGACCGGCTCGGGCGCATCGTCGTCGTCGGACTCGACGACAGCGAATCGCACCATGACTGACGCCTCGTGATCGCGGCCGGCGCGGCGTTCTCGTGGAACCCGGTCACCGATTGGCAGGCGCTCACCAGCCAGAGCTTCATGCGCAACGCGCTGATCGCGGGCACGATCGCGGCGGTGCTGTGCAGCGTGGTGGGATCGTTCGTGGTGTTGCGCGGGCTGACCTTCGCCGCCGATGCGCTCACGCATGTCGGCTTCGCCGGCGCTTCCGGTGCTGTGCTTTTCGGAGCCCCACCGGTGGCGGGGCTGCTGACGCTGACGCTCGTCGCCGGCACCGGCATCGGCGTGCTGCAGGAACGGCTGCGCGGTCGCGACGTCGTCATCGGCATGATCCTGGTGGGCGCTCTGGGGCTGGGTGTGCTGCTGTTGCGGCTGTCGTCGGGCTATGCGAACCAGACGTATGCCCTGCTGTTCGGCGACATCCTCGCGCTGTCGACGCGTGACGTGGTGGTGCTCGGCTGCGCCGCCGCCCTCGCCGTGGCCGGCACCGTGGCCATCTTTCGCCCGCTGCTGTTCGCCTCACTCGATGAGGAGGTGGCGGAGTCTCGCGGCGTCCCGGTCCGCGTGCTCGCCGTCGCGTTCATGCTCATCCTCGCCGTTGCCGCGTCGGCGGCGACGCAGGTGATCGGCGCGCTCCTCGCGGTCGCGCTCATCGTGGCCCCGGCTGCGTCGGCGCAGCGCCTGACGCACCGGCCCGTGCGCGCGGTGGCGATCGCCGTCGCTCTGGGGCTCGCCATCGTGTGGGTGGGACTCGCGATCGGATACTGGCTGCCGTACCCGGCGAGCTTCTTCGTCACGTCGATGGCGGCGATCACGTATGGCGTGAGCCGCGCGCTCGGCGCCTGACATGACGGGGCTCGCGACGACGGTCACCAGCGGCGTCCCGTTTTCGCCGAACCCGCTGGACGACCTGCAGATCCTGTTCCAGTTCGAGTTCATGCGCAACGCGTACATCGCGGGCACGGCGGCGGCCGTCGCGGCCGGCGTGGTCGGCTACTTCGTCGTGCTGCGCAGCCTGAGCTTTGCGGCGCACACCCTTACGCAAATCGGGTTCGCCGGCGCCACCGGGGCGCTGGCCGCAACCGTCAACCCCGTCTACGGGCTGCTGCTGATCAACGGTGCCGGCGCAGCGGTGATCGGCTGGCTGGGGCGTCGCGAGAGCGGACATGACGTCGTCACCGGCATCGTCCTGACATCGGCGCTGGGCCTCGGGCTGCTGTTTCTGGCGCTCTCGCCGGCGCCGGAGGCGGTTCCCGTTCTCGTCGGCGACGTGCTCGGCATCAGCGCCGGTCAGGTCCTGGTCACGGTGGTCGCGTCGGCCGCGATCCTGCTGGCGGTGGGCGCCATCTACCGGCCGCTGCTCTTCGCCACGCTGGACCAGGATCTCGCCGAGGCGCGCGGCGTGCCGGTGGTGGCCATGTCGGTGCTGCTCCTCTTCGTGCTCGCGGTGACGACGTCGGTGGCCACGCCGATCGTCGGCGTGCTGCTCACGTTCGCGATTCTCGTCGGCCCCGCCGCCACCGCCGCACTGGTCTCGCCGCGGCCGGCACGCGCCATCGGTCTGTCGGTGGTGTTGAGCGTCCTGTACATGTGGATCGGGCTCGCGGTCTCGTACTGGGTGGACTTCCCGCCGAGCGTGTTCGTCACCGGGCTTGCGTTCGCCGGCTACATCGCCGCGCGCAGCGCGCACATGTGGTCACACGCGCGCCTGCCGTTGCGCACTGCCGCCCCTCCTGTGTAACACTTCGCCGCAGACCCACCGGTCCGCGCCATCTCCGCGCACCCTGGTTTCACCCCTCACCATGCAGCAGGCGAGCGCAGCCGTTTCGCGGCGTCCCGAGCACGAGATGCACGCGGCACACATCGACGAGGTGGCCGCTCCGCTGCGCGAGGTGTTGCGCGAGCGGCTCATCGACGTCGTCTCATTACGCCGCGACCTCCGCCTGATCGTCGCACTCGCCGTCGCCCAACTGCTTGCGGCGGCGCTGCTGCTGGCGCTCAAGAACGCGTCCGGCGGCGTGTTCGCTCCCAGTCTCTACGCGTTCCCGGGTGAGGGCGGCAACGGGATCCAGCTGGTCTCCGTCGCGACGTTCTTCATCGGCGTTGCGCTGGCCACCGCGGCCTGGGCGTTTCTGCTCGCGGGCGCGTTTCGCGCCGGCGTGATCGTGCGCGCCGTCGTGTTCGGCGTCTTTTTCGGCGCCATGTTCATCGAGCGCGACGCGCTCGACAACCTGGGTGTCGGTGTGCACGTGGCTGTCTACGTGCTAGTCGGCGTCATCGCCGTGATCGGCGTGGCCACGTGGCCGTTTGAGCATCGCCGCATCGTTGATGATGCGCACCCCGGTCGCGTGTGCAGCGCGGTGCGCAGCGCGATGCCGCTCCTGCTGTTCCTGCTCGTCGCCGGCATCTACACCGCCGTGTTTCTCGCCTCGAGCGCCGCTGACGCCGGGCAGAACCTGACGCCCGACGAGACCCAGGTATCCGTGTTCACCAACGACGTCTTCGATCAGCTGGGCAACATCCAGTACCTGCTGATCCCGATCCTGGTGCTCACCGGTTCCGACTTTGGTGAGTGGGGGCAGCTGGCCGTCGCGCGCCTGGCTCGACGGTTGCGCACGAGCGCGCCGCGGTCTGCGTTCGTGGTTGTGGTTGCACTCGCCTGCGCGGCGATCGCGTACGACGGCATCCAGGCGTCATTGAGCGCCGACGGCGGCGGCTGGGCGGAGCTCGCCTATGCCGCCATCGTGTTCGCGTTCGCCGCCGCGCTGTACGCGATCGCCAAGCCGCGTGGTGAGTGGGGTACATCCATCCCATTTCTGGCGGTGGCGGCTGTGGCCATCCTCGACACCGCATCAGGCTTCGTGACAGAGGCGCTGCAGGGGTCGAGCGGGCACCTCGACGACTACATCCAGCTGGCCTCGGCCGCGCTCTGGATCGCCGGCGGCATCGTCGCCGTGATCACGCTGCTCGCGGCGCGTGGACGTCTGGCTGCGGGCTGGTGCGCCGCGCTGATCTTCGTCGCGCTCATCGGCCTCACCGACCTGCTGGGCTCGATATGGGTGCTGGGGAACCTCGACAACCCTCCGCTCGGCATAACGTCCGACAATCCGCCGTACCTCGGGCCCGAAGGGTTCCGGGCCGCGGCCGCTCTGCTGACGGCGTCGGTGCTCGTCGCTGCGCTGGTGTTGCGCAGAGTCCGTCAGTGGATGGTGCCGATCACCGTGCTCCTGATCGCCACGGTCACGATGGAGCTGCTCAGCTACATCGACCTGCTGTACGCCAACCGCGGACACCTCGAGTCACTTGGCGCGTCCGGCGGCCTCGCGGTCGGTGGCGCAGTCATCCTCATCGTGGCGCTGCTCTGGGATATCGCCGTGTCGGGTGAGGCGATCACCAACGTGTCGGGTCGCATCTTCCCGCGGGACACACGAGTGCTCGCATTCATCGGCTACATCCTGCTCGTGGCGGCGACGGTGCTGATGTACGCCAGCCTGCACAACCAGAGGGGCGTGCTGCTGGAGAGCACATTCGACGCCGAGCTGTGGGTGAAGGAGGGGATCCTGTTCCTGGGCATCCCGCTGACCATGACCTTCGCGGTGACCGCGCTGCATCGCCTGCGCACGATCACGTCCGAGCCCGGACGCACCTAGGCAGACGGTACGGGCGTCGTCGTCGTTTTCGCGTCCGGGGCAACGAGGCCGTCGACCACGCGCGCCGTCACCGGGTCGGCGAATCCCTTGAGCTGCAGGCGGCGCACGTCGGTGCGCTCGAGCACGCTGCGCGTCGAGGCGTACGTCCGCTGGTCGATGAGGATCTCGCCGCTGGCCGCCTCGGCGCACAGCCGGGCGGCGAGGTTGACCACCGGGCCCAGCGCGGTGTAGTCGCCGCGCGACTCCAATCCGATCGTGCCGAGCGTCGCGTATCCAAAGGCGATGCCCATGCCGACGCCGAGGTGGAATCCCTTGTCATCCCAGTCCGCGATCAGCCGCTGCAGATCGCGGCGCACCGCGATGGCGACGCGCACGGCGGTGCCCGCCGGGTCGTCACACGGAACCGGGTCGTTGAAGTAGGCCATGAGGCCGTCCCCGGCAAGCGCGCCCACGGTCGCGTTGGCAGCCTGCAGCGGCTGCGCGACGGTGCGGTAGTACTCGCCGAGCAGGTCGACCACCTCCTCCGGCGCCGCGTCCGATGCGAACCGGGTGAAGTTGCGCAGGTCGACGAAGATCACCGCGATCTCACGCCGGTGCGGGCGCAGATGCTCCTCGTTGCCCGAGTCGAGCAACCGTGACGCCACCTGGTCGGGCAGGAACCGGCGCAGGCGGTTGAAACGGTCGACCTCCTCGAGCGCGCGCGCCATCAGCCCGCCGAACGTCGCCCCCGCCGCGATCACCGAACCGATCACGAACGCCCACTGCGCGATCGGCGATGGATAGCCGGGCTGGATGGCGAGCACGATCGCCAGCTCCGCGGCGATGAGCGCGATCACCGCGGACGCAACCACCACCGTCATGAGATAGAAGCTGAAGATCGTCACCTCGCTCAGCAGGAGCATGGGCAGGATCGTCCGCGGCCCCACCATGTACTGAGCGGCGGCGATGAAGAAGGGAGAGCCGAACTGCAGCGCATACGCCAGCGCACCGAAGCGGCGGTTGATCACCTGCGGATGCGCGGCGTAGAGGCCGATGAAAGCGAGACCGGTGGCCACCGAGATGCCACCGACCACGACGAGGCCGGCCGGATGCAGCACCAGGTCGGAGGCGAACACCGCGAGGGCGCAGCCGCTGCCCCCCGCGAAGACGAACAGCAGACCGACGAACAGCAGGATCAGGCGCTGCGTGTCAGGCGGAACCGGCCGTCCCAGCCGAAACAGTCCTCCCTCCATGCGGCGAGTATCGCACACGCCAAAAGCAGCGCACGTTGAGGCTCACCCGGTGTTCTGCAACCCCGCTGCGATGCCGTTGACGGTGCGCAGGATGGCCTCCAGCAGCGCCGGGCGGCTCGGGGCGTCGGCGGGGAGATCGCGGTATCGCGCCAGCATCTGCGCCTGCAGCACCGAGAGCGGATCGATGTGCGGATCGCGCAGCCGCAGCGTCTCCTTCAGCTGCGGCTGATCGACCAGCAGGTCTTGCTTGCGGGTCACGAGCAGGATGGCCGCCACGGTGCGCTCGTGCTCGGCCAGGACCTCGTCCCACATGCGCGAGCGCAGGGCGGGGTCACGCACCAGCTCGAGGTAGCGGCCGGCGACGCCGAGGTCGGTCTTGGCGAGCACCATCTCGAGGTTGCCCACGAGCGCGCGGAAGAACGGCCACCGCTGGTACATCTCGTGGAGCAGGTCCCACCGCGGCTGCCCGGGCGGCGGCAAAAGCGCGTCGTTCGCCGCCGCGGGCGGCGCGTTGTGGTCACCATCGACAAGAACGTCCTGATCCTCGACGAAGGCGCCCAGCGAGCCGCCCACGCCGAACCAGGACGGCAGCATGAGGCGCGTCTGGGTCCAGGCGAATACCCAGGGGATGGCGCGCAGATCCTCGATCCGCTGCGAGGTGGAGCGGGCGGCCGGCCTGGAGCCGATGTTCAGCTGGGCCAGCTCGGCGATGGGCGTGACCTCGTCGAAGAAGCGCGCGAAGTCGTCGGTGTACACGAAGGCGCGGTAGCGCCGGTAGCTGTCGGCGGCGATCCGCGCCATCGCCGCCTCCCAGCGGCGCTCGCTCTCGGCCGGCAGCGGTCCCTGCAGCGAGCTCGCCTCCCAGACCGCCGCGGTGACGAGTTCAAGGTGGTGCTGCGCGACCTCGGCGCGGGAGTACCGGTAGTGCAGCACCTCGCCCTGCTCGGTGATGCGCACCTTGCCGCGCACGGCTCCGGGGGGCTGCGCCAGCAGCGCCTCGTGGGTCGGCCCGCCCCCGCGCGACACCGAACCGCCGCGGCCGTGGAACAGCCTCAGGCGGACGCCGTAGTCGTCGCAGGCCCGGGCGAGCTCGCGGTGGGCGACGTACAGCGACCACTGCGCGGCAAGGTACCCGCCGTCCTTGGCGCTGTCGCTGTACCCCAGCATCACCTCCTGCACGCCGCCCCGGGCGCGCACCTGCGAGGCGTATTCCGGCTGCGCCAGGAGGCGGCGCAGCGTGGCCGGCGCCGCGCGCAGGTCGCTGATGGTCTCGACCAGCGGCACGAGGTCAACGTGGCTCTCGGCGACCTCGCCGAACGACCAGGAGGCGAGGCCGACGAGGGATGCGAGCCACAGCGCCGCCATCACATCCACCGGGGAGGCGGTCATCGAGATGACCAGGGCCTCGGACGCGCGCGGGGAGACGGCGCGCTGGGCGCGCCCCATCTCGACCAGGGTGTCGAGCAGGTCGCGGTCGTCCGCGTTCAGCCGCAGCGTTCTCATATGCGGGCCGCGCTGGCGCATCGCCTGCGCCAGCAGCGCGATGGCCGCCTCCTCATCGAGCTCGTCGAGTGTGCCGGCGATCTGCGAGCACTGACGCAGCACCGCGGTGGCCACATGCCGGATCCGCTCGGCGTGCTGCCGGACGTCGATGGCGTACCCGCAGAAGTCGAACGCGGCGACCTGGCGGCGCAGCGTCTGCAGCGACCGGCCGGCGAAGAGCGCGCCGCGCTGCCGGCGCAGCGCGCCGTCGATGAGATCGAGGTCGGCGAGCAGCTCGCCCGCCGAGGTGTACGGATGCTCGGCGATGCGGCCCTCGAGTCCCGCCAGGGTGGCGTCGAGGCGGCGGCGCATCAGCGCCAGCTTGCGCCGGTAGAGCTCGTTGCGGCTGCGCTCGCCCAATGCCTGGGCGGCGCCCGGCATGTCCGCCTCGTCGGCGGCCACCGACGCCTCCAGATCCGCGTCGTGACCGATCCACCGCGTGGACTGACTGTATTTGCCGGAGATGGCCCATACCTCGTCGCGGTAATGGGTTAGCACGTGCGCCTGCTGCGCGCGCAGCGCGTCGCGAAGGCTCTGCGAGCGCGTGTGCGGGTTGCCGTCCTGGTCGCCGCCCGCCCACGACCCCAGTCGCAGCATGGGTCGCCACGGTGGCGGCGGCGCGGCGAACACCTGGGTCCAGCGGCGCTCCAGCTCTGCGTGGATCGCAGGCAGCACGTCGAGGAGCAAGTCGAGATGCAGGCGCACGTTGCGTGCCTCGTCATGCACCCTGGGCCGCGTCAGCCGCAGATCCTCCGTCTGCCAGAGCAGCATGATCTCCTCGCGCATGCGGTCGACCAGGGCCGCGTAGCCCGGGGATCCCACCGCGTGCGCGTCCAGCGCATCGAGCGCGGTCGCCACGCCGGTGAGGTGATCGAGCACCGAGCGCCGCGCCGCCTCGGTGGGGTGGGCTGTCATCACCGGCACCACGTCGAGGTCGGTGAAGCTGGCGGCGAGGCTCTCCTGCCCCGCCTCGATGGTCGCGGCGCGGCGGAACAGGTCGTGAAACGTGCCCGGCGCGGGTGCGTCGTCGCCGCCCTGCGCCTGCATCGCACGGAAGAGATGGACGCGGTGCTCCAGCTCGGCCAGGTTGACCAGCTGGAAGTACAGCGTGGACGCGCGGATCAGGCGCATGGCCGTGGTCACGTCGATGTCGCGCAGCTGCCGGTCCAGGTCGCGGCTCACCTGGTCGTCGTGGCGCTCGCGCAGCAGCCCCGTCTTCGCCCGGACGTCTTCCTCGAGGTCGACGAGGCCGCTGCCCTCCTGCTGGATCAGCGCCTCACGAAGCAGGCTTTCGAGCAGGTGGATATGACCGGCGAGGCGGCGGTCGGCCGCTTCGGCGGCGCGCTGATGCGACGGATGATGAACTGCTTGCACGACGGTGCAAGCATGACGCGGTCAGCCGGTGCAGGAGCCCGCCTGACCATGCGCTTCCAGCAGCCCGGAGCCCTTGCAGGCCACGCAGTGGGGATCGCCGGTGCCCGCGGCTGCGGCGCCCGGGCCTCTTGGAAGCCACGGTTGCGCGCCGGGTTTTCCCACCGCGACGTGGCCGGTGCCGTTGCACGTGGGACAGACCGTGAGACCGTCGTGGCCGTGGCCGCAGCTCACCAGATGATCAGTGGTCACTGTCATTCCCTCCTCGGGTGTGATACCTGACTGCGCATACTGCCACCACCTCCGGTGCGGTGACATGATTTCGGGGGCAGCAGGGGGAGAGCACAGTGCTAGCGCCGATCCGGAGCCCGGTCATGGTGGGCCGCGACCGCGAGCTCGCGCGTCTCGAGGGCGCGTTGCTGGCCGCGGTCCGCGGTGAGAGCCGGCTGGCGCTGATCACCGGCGACGCCGGTGCCGGCAAGAGCCGCCTCGCCGCCGAGGTCATGCGCCATGCCCACACCCTGCGACTCCTGACGCTGCGCGGCGAGTGCTCGGAGTCGAACCTCTCGCTTGCCTACCTGCCCGTGGTCGACGCGCTCGGCGAGCACCTTGCCGACGAGGCCGCGCGCGCGCAGGTCGTGGGTGCGCTGGGTGACGAGATCGCACCGCTGACGCGCATCCTGCCCCATCTGCAGGCCGGCGAGCGATTCGACGCCACGGGCACGTCGCTCGACCGCCTGCGGCTGTTCGAGTCGGTGGTCTCACTCCTGCGCGTGCTGTCGTCGTCGAGCGGCGGCCTGGTGCTGCTCATCGAAGACGTGCACTGGCTGGATCGCGCCACGCAGGAGCTGCTCGAGCACCTGGTGCGCCGCCTGCAGAGCGCCGGGACGCTGCTCCTGCTGACGCTGCGCGAGGTGGACATCACCCGCGACCATGCGCTGCGCCCCGCCGTGCAGCGTTGGGAGCGGTCGGGCGCCGACGTCGTGAGGCTGCAGCCGCTGAGCGTTGAGGACGTCGCGGGCATGGCCGCCGCCATCTTCGATGCGGAAGATACGCCGCGAGCGTTCGCCCGCATGCTGCACGACCGCACCGACGGTCTCCCGTTCGCCATCGAGGAGCTGCTCCGCCAGGCCATGGAGCAGGGCGGCATGCGCGATGTCGGTCGCGCGGGGTGGGAGGCGGCCACGCTCACCGACCTGCCGCCGCCGCGGAGCCTCACCGACGGCATCCTCACCCGCAGCGCCCGGCTCGACCACGACCAGCTCGAGGCGCTGCGCTGTGCCGCGGTGCTGGGGCGGAGCTTTGACTTCGCCGCACTCCACGAGATGGTGTCGCTTCCGGCAGAAACCGTGCTGGTGGCGCTGGAGGCCTGCCTCGAGATGCAGCTGATCGAGGAGGACCGCGCACGCGAGGACGGTTACCGCTTCCGCCACATCCTGGTTCGTGACGCGGTCTACAACGACGTCATGGTGTCGCGGCGGCGGCAGCTGCACGGACGCGCGGCCGACGCACTGCGCAGCACCCGTCCCGACGACCCCGCGGAGCTCGCCCATCACCTCATCGCCGCCGGCCGCACCGAGGACGCGGCGCTGGCATGCGCCGACGCGGCAGAGCTGGCGTTGCGCCGGCTGGCCCCGGGCGAGGCGGCCGAGCTGTTCGCACAGGCGCTCTCCTTCACGGCCGACGCGCGGGAGCGGGCGCGGCTGGAGTGCTGCCTCGGCGAGGCGTACCACGCCGCCGGAGACGTCGTTCCGGCGCAGGAGCACCTCGAGGCGGGCGTCGCCGCGCTCGACGACCTCGGCGAGGCGCGGCTGGCGGCGCATCACCGCCTGGTCCTCGGGCGCTGCTACTGGCTGCGCTCGCAGTACGCCGAGTCGAAACGCGAGTTCGAGCGCTCCCGGGCGGGCCTCGAGGAGCACGGCGCCAGCGAGGACCTGGCGCTGGCCTACATCCGCCTCTCCGGGCTGCGCTCCTTCGAGCTCGAGGCGGAGGAGGCAGAACGTCTCGCGGCGCGTGCCGTCGCCGTCGCCGATGCGGCGGGCTCCGCGGAGCAGCGCATCGCCGCCACCGACTGGCTCGGCCTGGCCAAGTGCCTCGCCGGCAAGCTCGACGCCGGCACCGCCGAGCTCGATCGCAGCCGCGCCGATGCCCGAGCCCGCCGGCTCTACCCGACCGAGGCGCGCGTGCTGATCCACGAGCTCAGCGTGCTCGAGACGTACGGGAAGGTGGGGGCGCTGCAGCCGCTGCTCGAGCGCCTGCAGTCGCTGCCCGAGGACCCCTGGATTCGCGTGATGCTGCCCTACTACCGGAGCTGGGCCGCGCTCTGGGCTGCCCAGCTCGTGGAGGCCGCCCGCGAGGCGCGGCGCTGCGCGGATCTGGCCGCCGGCTTCGGCATGCAGGGGCAGGCGGGGTGGGGGAGGGCGGTGCTCTGCCTCGTCGCCACCGAGCTCGGCGACCTCGACGCGGCCGCAGAGCTCGTGC
>DASUWI010000012.1:0-4575 GCA_036378495.1 Candidatus Dormiibacterota bacterium | reverse complement strand
GCACCTCGGGAACGATGAGTCGCTTTCCCGGGTCGCGGCCCATCGCTAGTCCTCGGACGGGCGCGGCCGTCTGCCCGTCGGATCAGACCCCATCGGCCGCGCGGCCGAGGCATCGCGCACTCGATGCAGCAGCACAAGCGCCCACACCAGGCCGACGTAAGCTGCGCCGAGAAGCGGAAGCCCGACCGCACCCGACACTCGCAGCGCACCGGCCTCCAGGAGCGGCCCGGCGATCACCGCGACGACGACGGCAGTGCGGCCGAGGCCGACGAAGCCGCGCAGCGCAGCGGCCGCGACCAGCGCCGGCGCGAACCCGGCGAGGCCCTCCTCGATCTGCCAGTTTGGCGCGCCGGCGAGGTAGCCCAAGCCGACGGCGGCGATCGACGCCGCGACCATCGCCGCGCCGAGCCGGCGGTCGTAGAGTGTGGCTGCGACGGCGATGCCGGCGCCAAGCAGCGCGTCGGGCACGAAGAAGATCTGGCCGACACCGCGCAGTCCACCGAGCACGATCACCGTCGCCGGCGCCGCATGGGTCACCGGGTTAGGCAGCGCCGCCGGGTGGGCAAAATGGAACGCCGCGAAGCCCGCCCAGAGCAGCCAGAACGACAGCAGGTACGGCGCGATGAGCAGCGGCAGGCCACAGGCCGTGAGTGCGCGATGCATCACGATGGAGATCGCCGCGATCAACGGGCCGGCCAACACCAGCGCGACGAGCAGCCCGACGTCGAGCGAGAAGAATGTGGCGCAACACAGTCCCAGGAACCAGCCGTTGAGCTCCACGAGACCGGTGTCCAGAAACGCCCGGGCGGCGCCAAAGCGCACGGCGCACAGGCGCGCGGCGACACTGACGATCAGGCCCGCGGCGGCGAGCCGC
This sequence comes from Candidatus Dormiibacterota bacterium, assembly GCA_036378495.1. Taxonomy (GTDB): domain Bacteria; phylum Chloroflexota; class Dormibacteria; order Aeolococcales; family Aeolococcaceae; genus JAFALX01. The sequence goes on along the minus strand of DASUWI010000012.1, from coordinate 3,701 downwards.
GGCGAGCCGACGGCGAGTATCGCGACGCTGACCAGGCCGACCCTCGCGCTTCTAACGAAGAACGTCTGCGCGATCGCGGCGAAGTGAAGGGCGATACGGCGCTGCGTTCGGGTGAGCCGGTCACGCAACGCCGACCAACCTGGTCCACTGGCCGCTGACCAGCTTGTGTCTGCCCCAACTCAGCGCCTGCGGCAACTCGCCGCGGATCGCGATATGGCCACCGTGGCCGGTCTGAATCGCGGGGTCGAGCCAGACGCCGACGGTGGGGTCGTATACCCGGGCATCGGCCTCGTTGACGCGCACGATGTTGACTTCGTGATAGATGAAACGCGGTCCAATCCAGTTGAACGCCTCGGGAATCGCCGACCACTTGCGCCGCCAGTGCGTCGTGCGCTCGGCCGCGGAGATCCGCAGGACCTGTCCCGGGAAAGCTTCGATGCCCTTGGCGCGGAAGATCTCGAGCGCGAACGCAGAGAACACGCCGCAGTCGATGGTCTGGGCGCGGACGGCGTCGCACCACGCCAGCGGCCAACGCGTCGGTCCCCAGGTGTAGCGCTGGCTCAGCCAGCCCGGCCCGGCGAACACCAGGCCGTCGGTGGCGGCAAAGTCGTGCGAGCGGCCCATTGCAGCGAGCCAGGCTCGCGCGCGCTCGCAGCACGCGCCGTGGCTGCCGAGGACCGACACCGTGGCGTGCGCCCATTCGGCGCGCTCAAAGATATCCACCGCGGCCGAAGGCATAGCTCATGATTTTTTCATAGCCGCCGGCGTCGCACACCACAAAACGGTCACCCACGGCGAGGTCCTCGGGCAGGTCCAGACCGGTCGAAATCACGTCGTCTTCCATGCAGATCCGGCCGAGCACGCGGACCGGGCCACGCGCCACCGGCACCGGGTCTCGCCCGTCGAATCGGAACACGCGGTGCGGATATGCCGGGGTGAGTGGCAGGTCGGCGATACAGGTATCGACCACCACTTCGTCGAGTTTGCCGTCGCGGCGGCGCACGTCGAGCACCGATGTCACGACGCCCTGCGTGCCTTGGGTAAGTGCGCGTCCGGGCTCGACCAGCACTTCCTTGAGGCTGGGCAGGCGCGCCGCAATGAAATCGGCAAGGTCGCTGAACGGGATGCGCGCAAGGTCGTCGGGATGGTAGCCGCCGCCGACGTCGAACACCTCGACGGGCTTGCCGGTTGCGGCCTCGAGCGATGCCGCCCAGGCGATCGCCGACTCGACGACGTCGCGCCAGTGACCGACGCCGAAAACCATGCTGGCTATATGCACGTGGATGCCGAAGACGCGTTCGGCGGGCAGCGCGGCCACCTGCGCACAAAGTCGCTCGAAATCGCTGGGCTCGTCGAGCACGACGCCAAACCGCGATGGGAGACCGGGCACGCGCAGCCGCACGCCCCACACACGATCCCCACGCCCGGACGCCGCGAGCCGCTCGAGCTCTTCGATCGAATCGCAGAACACCGCGTGCAGCCCATCGGGGCATGCTGTGCCGGCGGGCCACCACTTGCCGGGGCCATTGAGCACAATCTCGGCCGGCGACCAGCCCACCTCCAGAGCCCGTCGGACCTCGAGCAGGCTGATGCACTCCGCCAGCATGCCGGCCGTGCGCGCCAGCTCCAGGTACTCGAGACTTGGGCAGGTCTTGAGGCTGTAGGCGAACGTCGGCTTGACGCCGGCGCCGGTGTGCCGCGCGACCTGGGCGAACGCGGCCTCGGCGCAGCGGCGGAACAGGATGCGGTTGGGCGTGTCACGCTCGTGGGCGGCGGCAGTGGCCAAGTCGGCGGCGAGCTCGGCGGTGAACTTCGGCGCCGCAGGGCCACCGGCGATCGGAGTGACCTTGCCGACAATCGACGGCAGCTCGGCCCCGTACTTGGCGTAGCCGGCGTCGATCTTGTGGTCGGGCTCGGCGATCAGTGGCAGCGGCAGCTCGTCGCGCACCGCCACCTCGGTGACCACGCGGGTGAACTCGGCGCGGCCGGTGAGCGGGCGCCTAGTCGGTGCTGGGATGTCGAGGGCGCGGCAGATCAGCGCTGCTGGCAGGTTGCGTCCGGCGAGCGTGGCGCCATGGATCCACGCCGGGAACCGCGGGTTCCACTCCATCAGCCACAGCTGGCCGTCGACGTCGCGCAGGACTTCGATCTCCGCGCCGCCTGTCCACTTTGTCTTGGCGACCGCGGCCTCGAGTGCCGCATACAGTTCGTCCGGCGGCTCGTAGATCCGGCCCGCCCAGGTCTTGCCTTCGTGCGTGACGATGCGCTTGCGCATGTACAACGCGTCTAGCAGCGTGCCGTCCGCCGCGGCGAACACCAGAGACTCCTCGTAGCCGCGGACGTGTGCCTGCAGCGACAGTCGGTCGGTCTTCCAGCGTTTGCGCAGCTGGGCGCGGGTGGCCTCGAGCTGTCTCCAGCTCTTCACCGCGACGGCGTCGTGGTAGGGGCCTTTGACCCATACCCGGAAAGAGTGGGCGCGACAGAACGCGTGGATCTCATCGTCGGAGGCGGCGAGGTCGAGCGCCGGCGGCTGCGCGAGCGGCAGGGCGCTGGCGATGCTCGGTGCCGGCTTCATGGTCTGGGCCAGGCCCGCGCTTGGCGGCGCCAGGAGGCCCGAACGCTCGCCGAGCTGACGGGCCAGCCACGCGATCTCGAGGTCCAGTGTCGGGATCCAGTACGCGCCGGCGTCGAGCTCGGCGTCGATCTCGGTGGCGTAGAGGTCTTCCTCGATCAGGTCCCACGAGGGCTTGAGCCAGATCGCGTCGAACACATCGTGGTGTAGCCCGGAGCTGCCTGCCCAGTAATCGACGCCGACCAGGTGAAGCGATGGCAGGGCGGCCCGCAGCGAGCGTGCGACGCCCAGGCCGGCCGACGGACTGGGGCCCGAGTGGACCCCGGAGACAAAGATGGTCGCGTTAGACACGGCTACCCCATCACTCGCAGTTGCAGGCGTCCTTGGCCACGCACCGCACAGCCCGATATGGGCACGTATCTAAACCGACATATCCGTTGGGCGGTTGGCTGCGACCGGTCTTCCTTTCTAGCTGCTGCGCTGTGAATCTGGGGTCTGACTGGACATATTCGGGCACATATGGCCCTATCGGGAGCCCGAAAGGCCGCTGGGCGCGCCCCACCCCACAGAGAAATTGCATATCGCAGTGGTTCGAGTCCCCTTAGCGCCGGCGGCGCATCCAGATGACGATGACGACAGCTGCCGCGACAGCCATGGCCACAGGCACGAAACGGTGTGACAGCACTCCGTCTGCCTTCCTAGTGGCAGGGTGCTTCGGCCGCGTCGAAGGCTCGTTCTGGCGCGGCTGTTCAACTACCACTTGATGTCGGGGCGGGCTTTTATGAGCGCCCGGCTCCTGAGCGGGCACCGCCGCTGCTGCGGGCGGTGGTTCCGGATTCGTCGTTGAAGCCGGGCGCAAAGATCCAGCCGCCGCCCCGGTGACCGCTTCGACGGCCGACGGCTGCCGCCGATCGCGGCTGCGGCCCGGTCGTGGCCCCCAGGCTTCGTCTCCCAATTCATCCGGAATCAGCCACATCAGCAGCGCGAGGTTGACGACCCCGAGCACAGCGTGCAGCACGATGTGAGCGGCATGAAAACCCAACGGCGTCGGGTTTGCGCGCGCGGTGGCGACACTGCTGAAAAACAACAACATGAAGTAGGCGATCGCACTCAGTGCGGTAACGGTTAT
>DASUWI010000011.1:0-16442 GCA_036378495.1 Candidatus Dormiibacterota bacterium | reverse complement strand
GGATCAGCATGCCGGTCGCCAGCTTGATCCGCTCGGTGTGCGCGGCGACATAGGTGAGCCAGATCAGCGGGTCGGGGATCGGCGAGTCCTCGCCGCCGCTCATCCTGCCGCTGCGGTTGTACGGGTATTTCGACACGTATCCGGCCGGCACCACGACGTGCTCCACCGTCCACAGCGACTCGAATCCCGCCCGCTCCGCGTGCTGGGCGATCGCCACCGCCCCCTCGGGCGACACCCCCGCACCCACGTTGGCGAACATCAACCCGAGCTTCATGGTCGCGCAGTCTGGCAGACGGGGGTGCCGATTGGCTTGGCCGGCGCGGGGGTATAGCCTCACTGAATTCCCGACAAGGAGGTCCCTCGTCCCGATGCGGCTCGACCGCTTCACCGAACGATCCCAGGAAGCGCTGCAGGCCGCCCAGCAGGCGGCGCAGACCCTGCAGCACGCCACCGTCGACCCGGAGCACCTGCTCCTCGCGCTGCTGGAGCAGCCCGAAGCGCTGGTTCCCACGCTGCTGCGCCGGCTCGAGGCCCAGCCCGAGACCCTGAGCGCGCGATTGCAGTCGACACTCGAATCCCGACCCAAGCAGGTCGGCGGCGGGGAGCCGGGCGTCGGGCCCGCGCTGCGCACCGTGCTGATGGCCGCCTTCGACGATCGCGGTCTTGCCCACACCCGGCTCGCCGATGAGCACGGGGTTGTTCTTGGTGCGGCGCGACAGCACCTGAATGACGCGGCGCACCTCGTCGTCGCGACCGATGACGGGATCGAGCTTGCCCCGCCGGGCAGCGTCGGTGAGGTCACGGCCGTACTTCTCGAGTGCCTGGTACTTGTCCTCGGGATTGGGATCTGTGACGCGCTGGGAGCCGCGCACCGCCTCGAGGGTGGCGTACACACGGTCGCGGGTGACGCCCGCCTCCTGCAGCAGGCGTGTCGCATCCCCACCGGGCTGCGCCAGGATGCCGAGCAGCAGGTGCTCGGTGGAGACGTACTCGTCCTTGAGGCGAGCCATCTCGTCGAACGCGGACATGAGCACGGCGCGCAGCTGCGTCCCCACCTGCGCTTCCCCGCCGCCCACCTGCTTCGGCCGGCCGTCGAGCGTGGCGCGCAGCCGCGCGGCCAGCGGCCCCGGCGACACCTCGAGCCGCTGCAGCAGCGTCGGGACCAGGCCGTCCTCTTGCTCGAGGAGCGCGAGCAGCAGGTGCTCCGGCTCGACGGTTGCGTGCTGCAGCTGCTGGGCCGCTTGCTGTGCCGCCTGCAGAGCTTCCTGCGAGCGCTCGGTGAATCTGTCCAGTCGCACGGTGGTCTAAATACCCATTCAGACCAGTGGGTAATCGGTAAGCTAGCGGCTGATGCGCCTTCCCACGTCCAGGTGGACGTTCGCTGGGATCGGCGCGATCGTGCTCGCGCTGCTCGTGGGGGTGGTCCTTGTCAGGGACGCCGGCGGACCGGCCGCCGCGGGCTCATCCCACGACCCTGTCGCCGCCGACCCCACCCGCGCACCCTGGTACGGGCTCCGCGTCCTCAACGCGCGTGTCACCTTCAAGGGCACGCCGGCAGCACAGCCACCGCCGAACGACGCCGCCGCCGGCATCCTCGTCGACCTGGACTCCCACCGCATCCTCTGGCAGCGAAACCCTCACGAGCAGCTGCCGCCGGCGAGCACGATCAAGCTGCTCACGTCGATGGTCGTGCTGGAGAACTTCAACGTGAACCGGCCGATCACAGCCACCCCTGGAGCGCTGTTTGCCGCCGGCGACGAGACCACGATGCACATCGACCCGGGCGAGACGCTGACGGTGCAGGAGCTGATGACGGGGCTGCTGATGGTGAGCGCGAACGACGCCGCCAACGTGCTCGCCACCGAGACCGTCGGGATGGAGAAGTTCGTCGGGGCGATGAACGCACAGGCGGCGGCGGTGGGACTCCACGACACCCACGCCACCTCGCCGGTGGGACTGGACGACCCCGACATGCACTCGTCCGCCTACGATCTCGCCGTGCTCGCCACACTCGACTACACGCACTGGCCGGTGTTCGACACGATCGTGGGCACGGCGCACGCGGTGCTGCCCGCGAGCGGCCAGCACGGGGAGTTCGACCTGACCAGCGTCAACCAGCTGCTGACGATGTACCCGGCGGCCGTCGGCATCAAGACCGGCTATACGGGCAACGCCGGCAACTGCCTCGTGGGCATGGCGGTGCGTGACGGACACCGGCTGCTGAGCGTGCTGCTGGACGAGCCCAGCTACATCTTCGCGACGTCGCGCGCCCTGCTGGACTGGGGGTTCACGCAGGAGGGAGTGGCGACGCAGCTTCCCCCGCCCACCCCGTCGCCGGCGCACTGACATGCAGCTCACAGTTCTGGGCAGCGGCGACGCGTTCAGCGGGTGCGGCTGCAACGCGGGCTACCTCGTCGACGGCAAGGTGCTCGTCGACTGCGGCGCGCCTGTGCCGGCGTTTGCACGCCGCGCCGCGCTCGACCTGCGGGACCTGCGCTTGATTCTGCTGACGCATTTCCACGCGGATCACACCTTCATGCTTCCGATGGTCGTCGGCGCCTGCGCGCTCACCGATACGCCGGCACCGCCCGGACTGGTCATCGCCGGCCCGGTGGGAACCCATGAGTACGTCGACCGGCTGATGGACGCGGGGTACGGCCGTCACATCAACGGGATGATCCGGGAGACGATCGCCCCCCAGTTCGTGCATCTGCAGGACGGCGATGACGTGCAGATCGGCGACTACCGCGTGGGCGCGCACGCCGTGATCCACAGCATCGGGCCGTCACTCGCGTACACCGTCACCGACGAGCACGGCACTCGGGTGGGCTTCAGCGGTGACAGCACCCTCTGCCCTGGGCTGGCGCGTGCGATCCGTGGCTCCGACCTCTTTGTCTGCGAGTGCACCGGCTGGGGCGCACCCGTCCCCGGCGGCCACCTGTGGAGCGAGGAGGTGGCGGAGCTGATCGCCGCCAACCCGTCCACCACGTTCCTGCTCTCGCACCTCAAGGAGCGCCATGAGCTGCCGGGCGCGCTCATCGCGCACGACCTGCTCACGCTCGACGTCGGATCACGCACCGCGGTGAGCTGATTCCAAGGCTGGATCAGCACTCCGACGCGTGCGGTTGGATGCAGCTGTCGGCGGTGTTGTTCGAGACGGTCTTGACGTTCCGAGCGCCGCCGTTGTCCTCGAGCCGCAGCCCGGTGCTGGTGTTCCCAAACGCGGCGTTGTGATTAGCCCGGTGTTCGTGCGAAGAACCCTGCGCAGGACGGTCGGCCGAGGCAGCACGCGCTCCTAAGATAGGTGAGTTGTGTGGGTGGGGATGCCCCCAACTGCAAAGCGGCGCGGCGCGCGATTGTGGCTCACGTTGAGCGTCGCGACGGCTGCGATGCTGACTGTCGCCTGCGGTTCGGGTGGGGCCACCGGGGCGCAGACGGGCGCAAGCGCAGAGAGCCACAAGCCGGCGTCGGCGATCGTCAACGACGCCCAGTCGTGCCTGAGCGCCGCGCACTCCGTGCACGTCCACGCGGAGCTGGAGCTGCCCGACGGGTCGCACACGATCGACGTCGACACCCGCGCGAACGGTGACGCGACGGGCACAACCTCCGGACCCTCGGGCACCATCGAGGTGATCCTGATCGGTCACGGTGCGGACGCCGGCGGGCGGACGTACGTCAACGCAGCCGCCGGCTTCTGGGGCAACTACGTGTCGCAGGCATCCGCGGCGGCGCTGGCCAACACCTGGGTGATGATCCCGTCGAGCAGCGCACCCGACGAAGCGGCTGCCGGCGTCGCCGAGTTCACGGCGTACCCGTCGCTGGCGAGCTCGCTGACGCCCGGTGGTGCCGCGGCGAGCTTTGGGAGAGCAACCACGCCCGACGGCCGCGCGTCGATCAAGCTCTCCGAGGGCGGCGTCTTCCTGTTCGTGAGCGACTCACCGGCGCCCTGCCCCCTGTACGTCCTCGACACGGCTACGGCGGGCGGACAGGGCACCGGCCACCTTGCGTTCTCGCGATACAACAGCGGACCGCGCATCACGCCGCCGGCGCAGGCGACTGCCCTACCCGCGCAGGCGGCGCCGGGCCCGTGAGCGATCCAAGCGCCCGAGGAGCTGCGACGGAACGCCGGCGGCTATGCGGCGCCACTCGGCGAGTGCCCGGCGGCGCGACGCTGTATCAGCGCCGGCAGCCGAGAACTCGCCTCGCGCGAGGAGTGCCGCGAGGTCGCGCGCCGGTGTCGCCGCGCGCGGGAAGCGAGCGCCGAAGCGTTCCGCGTACTCGCGGTGCGTCTCGGCGGGTCTTCGCCGCGCGCCGCGCAGGCCGCCAACGATCTCCAGCCGAAGCCACGCTCCGCGGGGCGACCGCGGCAGGAGCAGCCAGAGCACGTACGCGCCGAGCAGCGCGACGATCGCCCCCGCGACGATTCCGGTCACGACCGCGGGCGAGGCGGCAGTGCCGCCGTTCACCGTGAGTCCGGCGGCGGGGATGGGATCGTTGAAGCCCGGCTTGGTGTTCGCCGGCGCCGGCGTCGCGCTCGAACCAGAGTTGGCCACGCCCGTGACCGCCGCCTCGCCGCGCGGGAAGGGTGTGAAGATCCCCTGCACGGATGGCGGCGTGGGCTCGAACGGAATCCAGCCGTAGCCCGGGAAGAACGCCTCCACCCAGGTGTGGGCATCGCTGGTCGTCACCACCTGCTGCCGTGCGCCCTGGCGGCCGCCGGTGGTTCCCTCCGGCGTCCCCGGGCCATAGCCGCTGACCAGACGGGTGGGGATGCCGAGCGAGCGGAGCATCGCGCCCATCGCGGAGGCGAAGTACTGGCAGTAGCCGCGGTGGCTCTGCGTCAGGAAATACACGATCGGCCATACCCCCGAGGGTGGTGCCGGTGGGCTCAGCGTGTACTGGAAGAAGCGCGGGTCGCGCAGATGAGACTCGATGGCCGTGGCGGCGTCGTACGCGTTGGTCGTGCCCTGTGTCCACTGCGCCGCGAGCTCTGCGATGGTCGCGCTCTGGTGCGCACCGTCGTCCGGCAGGCGCGTGTAGTGCTGCACGAAAGCGGGATACGACCTGCCCGCGTTGCGCAGCTGGTCCTCGGTCGCCGTCGACACCAGCGCACTGGTCTTCACGTGGATCGTCGAGCTGCCCCCCTCGGTGAGCTCGACGTCCTCCACCGTGTACAGCGGCCCGTTGTGCGAGCTGGGCCCGATGCCGAACACGATGCCGGCATGGTCGCTGCTCAGCGGCTCGCCGGTGAAAAGCCCGAAGCTCGTGCTCCCCGTGGCGCCGGGCTGCGCCGTCATGTCGGCGTGCACCGTCGCCGACGCGGCCATGCCGGCGCCGCCGGCCGCGCTCAGGTCACGCGGAAGCGTTCCCGACGGGAAGCGGATGCCGCCGTGGGTGAGGCCGGAGGCCAGCTGCTCGCCGCCCTCGTCCGGATACCAGTTCCCGTTGACGAACTGGGTGTCGTCGACCACGCGCAGATACACGGGTTCGGCGGTGTCCGTGCTGTACGTCAGCACCTGCACCGGGTGGCTCACCAGAGCGCCGCCGGGAATTGTCCCGGGGTTGAACTCGATGGTGGCTGCGCCGATGCCGCCGTTGCCCGTCCCGGGCTTGCTTCCCGGGAAGAACCGCGCCGAGATGTCACCGGTGGTCGCGGGCGGTATCAGCAGCGACGCGGCCGTGAGCGCCGCTACCGCAACCACGACGGTTGCGGCGAACCTGGTGCGCGTGCGCGGCAGCGCGTGCACGGCGCTCACGCCCCAACGCGACTCGACGGCGTCGAGGTGCGTCGCGGCGATCACCACGAGCGACAGCGCCACGGCGATCCCCTCGGGCAGCGCAACGGCGTTGGGGTTGTGCGAGTTCACGACATTGGTGGCCAGAATCGCGTAGAGCGGCAGCACGCCGAGGACGCCCTGGCGCTCGCGCAGCGCCATCCAGCCGAGCCAGTACCCCGTGAGCCAGAGAACGCCGCAGAGCCCGACGGTGAATGCCCAGTCCGAGCTGGAGTTGATGCCGCCGAGAAGGGCACCCGCATAGCGCGCCACGGTGTGACCGAGCGTGCCGTCGCCGTCGTACGGCATCGCCCCGAGCGTCGTGGGCACGATTGCCGCCAGCGCCAGCACCGGGGCCAGCGCCACCGTCACGATGCGGGCGACGCGCGCCTGCGCCAGCAGCGACGCCTCCGCCGTCGCCGCGACCGCCACCACAACGGCGCCACCGCCGCCCTGCACCACCCAGCCGGCCGCCAGCACCGCCCAGGCCACGGCGACCATGAGCAGCATCGCCGCCAGCGCCAGCACCACCGCGCTCGGCACCGAGTAGCGGCTGGCGAACCGCGGCAGCGCCTGGAGCACGCGAGGACCTACCCGGCGGCGGAGATCGCGGTGCCGTCGCCGAGGACGTCGCCGCGCCGCACCAGCCACCAGTCGAGCGCGAGCCGCCAGGCGGCCGGGACGCGCAACGCGTGGCCCGTGGCGCCGAAGCTCGTGGGTTCCACGAACACGCAGAGGTGCCGCTGTCCGGGCGTGGACGCGTCGACCAGCGCCTCCACCCAGGCGGGGTTGCGGTTGGACGTGATCACGATGACCGCGCCGCGGCCGCGCCAGCCCTCGCCATGGCGGCGCACCGTCTCCGCGAGCGGGACGTGGCCGCTGTCGGCGGCGATCGCCAGGTACTCCAGGATGCGCAGGCGCTGGGTCTCGCCGCGTCCGGCGCCGAAGGCGCTGCCGAAGCGGTCGTTGGTCACGAGCCCGACTGCCTGAGCCCGGCGCAGGCCGGCGTGGCAGATCGAGGCGGCGAGCGACACCGCGTACTCCAGCGACGACTCGGCGCCGCTGCCGGCGTGGGTGCCGCGCTGCAGGTCGAGGATCACGAGCAGGTCCGCGTTCTGTCCGGTGTCGAAGACGCGGCTCATCAGCTGGCCGGTGCGCGCTGTCGATCGCCAGTGGATGCGCGACAGCCCGTCGGTGGGTTGGTAGTCGCGGATGGTCGAGACGTCGGGCGGGACGTCGACCGGACGGCCTCGACGCACGTCGGCGAGGCTGCTGCCCGTCCACTGCGGCACCAGGCTGGGGACGGGGAACACCGCCGGGTAGACGAGCACTTCCGTCTCGCCGGCGAGCACGACGCGCTTCGGGAACAGGCCGAAGGGATCGCCGAGGCGCGCCTCGAGGGGACCGAAGTGGTGCCGCCCTCGGCTGCGGAACACGCCGCGCGCCGTCCACGAGACGGACCGGCCGCCGGCCAGTGAGAAGGCGCGGCCGGGGGCGTAGCCCTCGATCGGGCTGCGGTCGCGCACCTCGCAGTAGGGCAGGCGCAGCACGCTGCCGTTGTGCGCCGTGAACGTCTCGGCGAAGGGCTCACCCACCATGTATGTGCCCTGCGGCGAGGTGCGCGTGACCTTGATGCGCCGTGCCAGCGCCCTCGACCACACGAAGGACACGACCAGGAGAAGGAGGAGCACGTACGCCAGCGTGTAGGCCAGGCGGACGCCGGTGATGCCGGCGAAGAACGCCAGCACCGCCACACACGCGATGACCGGGACGCGCGCGCTCATGCGCTCACCGAGGCGCCCTTGCCCGACATCGGCACCGACTCGGTGGCCAGCACCTCGTCGATGATCGCTGTGGCGGTCAGCCCGCGCAGCTCGGCGTTGGGCTTGAGCACGACGCGATGGCCGAGCACGTGCGCGGCCACGTCCTTCACGTCGTCGGGGAGGACGTAGTCGCGGCCGGAGATGGCGGCCCGCGCCTGCGCCGAGTGCAGCAGCCCCAGCGAGCCACGGGGGCTGGCGCCGAGAGCGACGTCGGGATGGTCGCGGGTGCTCTGCACCAGCCGGACCGAGTACTCCTTGAGAGAGGCGTCGCAGTGGACGGCCCGGCAGGCGGCCTGGGCATCGCTCAGCTCCTCGGCGTTGGTGACGGCCTCCAGCTCGCTGAGGGGGCTCTCGCTCTGGAAGCGGTCGAGCATCGCCACCTCCTGGTTGCCGGGGAGGTAGCCGAGGCGCACCTTGAGCAGGAAGCGGTCGACCTGCGCCTCGGGGAGCGGGAAGGTGCCGCCGAGCTCGATGGGGTTCTGGGTCGCCATCACCAGGAAGGGCTCGGGCAGCGGGTGGGTGGTGCCGTCGATCGTCACCTGCCACTCCTCCATCGCCTCGAGCAGCGCCGACTGCGTCTTCGGTGTGGCCCGGTTGATCTCATCGACGAGCAGCACCTGGGCGAAGATCGGGCCCCGGCGAAACTCGAACGTACGCTCGTCCGGGTTGTACACGCTGACGCCGGTGACGTCCCCGGGCAGGAGGTCCGGGGTGAACTGCAGCCGTTCGAAGCTGCAGCCGGTGGCCCGCGCCAGCGACTTGGCGAGGAGGGTCTTGCCCGTCCCGGGCACGTCTTCGATGAGGAGATGGCCGCGGCAGAGCAGGGCGATGACGCACAGCTCGATCTCGGATTCCTTCCCGACGATGACGGTGCCGACGCTGTCGAGAAGCCGCCGGCACATGTCCCGAACGTCGAGGCTCATGAAGACTCCTGGGGTTCCGGCAGGGGTGCCGGGACGTCGTCTCCGAGTATAGGCACGCACCGGGTTCGTCTCAGGCGCTCCACAAGTTCCGGCCGGCGGTGTATAAACACCCAATCGTGTCCCCGTGAATGGCGGTGGAGGGAGGTTGGAGGAACTGGAAGGGCATGGTTGAGCAGGACGACGAGATCCTGACCACTGGCGAGGCAGCCGCCCTGTGCGGGGTTTCGCGGTCGACGCTGCGCCGTGCCGTCGCGCAGGGCCACCTCCAGGCTTGGCATACGCCGGGGAAGCACCTTCGTTTTACGCGCACGGCCTGCATGGAGTTCGCCAAGTCCCTCGGACGGGTCGATCTGATAGGCCAGCCGCAGCCATTCGCGCGCGAAGGGGTGGCCGGCACCGGCGTCGGGTCCGAGCCCGCACTCAGCCGCTGAGCCGCCCAGAGGTCTGAGGGGCCGCGCCGGAAGCGGTGTGCCGCCCCCCGCTTGCGACGGACGCTCAGCGCTTGCCGGACAGCAGGCCGCCGACGGACCCGCCGAACAGCGCAAGCAGGTCGCCGCTGAAGACGTTGCCCAGGTTCATCGGCCCGAGGTCGACAAGGGTGTGGCTGCCCGAGTGCAGCGAGTTGGCCACCGTGGTGGCCTCGCTGAAGAACTGGTAGGCGGCGCCCCAGATGATGAACCCGATGGCGACCACGATCCCCTGGTACAGGCCGAAGCGGTTCGCCTTGCGCGCCGCCAGGTAGCCGCCGAACATCACCGCGATCAGCGTCGACACCCCCACGATGCCGCCGTCCGCCGACGCGGCACCGTTGGCGCCGAACGCCTTGTTGGCCACGAGGTTGCCGAGATTGCTCAGCAGCAGCAGGAGGAATTCGCCGGCGACGAGGCCGACGATGCACCAGCCCCAGGCGATGGTTCGCTTGGTGGTCGGCTGCGCGTTCTGCGCCGGCTGTGGCGCGGGTGCCGTGGCCATCGCGCCGAGTATACGAAGCTGTCGCCGGGCGGCCGCGGTCGCGCTGCGCCCGAGCCACCACTTCTAGGCTCGGCCACGTATGGCGATCCTCAGCGCTCCCGCGCTGCCCGCGACCGCCCCCGCGGCACTGCGGCGCGCCGCTCGCATCCTTGCCGAGCCGCCGCGCGCACTTCTCGTCGCCGTGATCGTGCTGAGCGCGGTCGTCGGCCTGGACGCGCTGAGCGATCCCGACGTCTGGTGGCACTCGCTGCTCGGCTCCTGGATCCTGGCCCACGGTCAGGTGCCGCAGACGGAGATGTTCTCGTACACCGCGAACGGCACCGCGCTCGCGCCCCACGAGTGGCTCTCGGGCGTGCTGTTCGCGGCCGTTTCCGGCGCCGGCGGGATGTTCCTGCTGGCGGTGACGATGGGTGCCGTCGCCTGGGCGGGGCTGATCGCGATCGCCGTTCACGGCCGCCTCCGCGGCGCCGGGCCGGTGACGATCGCGATCGGCCTGGCTCTGGGGGCGAAGGCGGCGCAGCCGGTGCTCGGCATCCGCCCCCAGGTCTTCACCTTCACCTTTCTCGCGATCACGCTCCTCCTCGTCGAGCGTCACCTGCGCCGCGGCGGCCGCGCAATCTGGGTGCTGCCGCCACTCTACCTGGTGTGGGCCAACCTCCACGGCGGGTTCGTGGCCGGCATCGCCTTCATGGCGATCGCGGCGGCCGTCGCCGTGGTGGCCTGGCGTCTGCGGCTCCCCCACCACGTGCCGCTCTCGCGCAGCGCCGGCCTCGGGCTCGTGGCAGCGGCCAGCGCGCTGCTCGCCTGCGTCAACCCCCAGGGGATCGCAAGCTACACGTTTGCGCTGAGCGAGGCGACGAGCGAGGGCCGCAAGGGGATCATCGAGTGGCAGCCCCCGAACTTCGCCGATCCCGGGCTCTGGGCGCTGCTTGCTCTTGTAGTGCTGTTCCTCGTGACCGGCCTGCTTGCGGCGCGGCACCGCCGGCTCGCCGCGCGCGACGCGGTGCTCGGGCTGATCGCCTGCGCCGCGGCGCTGCTCGCCGTCCGCAACACGTCCGTCTTCGTGGCCGTGGCCGCTCCCATGGTGATGGGCTGGACGTCGGCCGCGGCCAAAGCATGGTGGCCGCGGCGCCCGCTCCGGCCGCGGCCGGTGACGCCCGCTGCCGTGCTCGCCGGCGGGCTGATCGTCGCCGCTGCGGTTACGGGGCTGGCGATCGCGGTCGTCCGGGTGCAGGCCTCAGCGTCGCCGGCCGGGATCGCGACTGTCTACCCGGAGTGCGCTGCGAACGTGCTGCAGCGCGCGCCGGCGCGGCAGCGGATCTTCACCGCGTACGCCGACGGCGGCTACATCGCGGACCGCCTCTGGCCCCGCGACACCGTGTACATCTACGGCGCGTCCGATGCGTTCAGCCGAGCCCTGTTTGACGACTACTACCGGATCGCGTCAGGTGCGACGTTGCAGCCGTCGGCGGTGCAGCTGCTGCAGCAGAGCGGCACCACAGCGGTGCTTTTCCCCAGCGGAACGCTCACGCGGCAGCTCGCGCGGACTCCGGGGTGGATCCGGGTCATCTCCGATCACGGCCGTGAGCTCTTCGTCAGCGGTGACGCGAGCTGGGCCGCCGGAGCACGCTGCTAGTGCTCAGGGCCCGGACGACTCGGCGCCGTTGTTCTCGTGGTTCTTGTAGAACTTGCTGACCTCGTCGATGCTGAAGACTGGCATCGGGTCGTACCAGTCCCATGACACCGCCGCAAACGGCACGTCCATCGACGTATACGGCAGCACGATCGCTTTCGGGTAGGGGAACCCCGGCGTCGGCTGCAGCGACTTGTACCAATCGTGCAGCTGATTGAATTCGGTGGTGCACCCGTTCGGGCAGTTGTACAGCACAGCGATGTAGCCGTGCTCGAGGTTGTGCACCCAGTACTCGTTGGGAATCGACTGGTTGTAGACACCCGACTGGATGGGCGCGTCGCCGTAGCCGAGGTTGTAGTGACAGCCGCTCGTGGGCGGGTTGTGCATGTACGTCACCGTTGCCGGGGGATTGATGTGCGTGTGGGGCATCTCGTCAACCGCCTGGCCCACGGGCGGGAGGCTGTTGACAGGCGCGGCCTTCACCTGGCCGTTTGACGTGAAGTAGGGGCTGGCGCCGCTGGTGGGACAGCTCGAGTTGCCCACGAACTGGATGGTCGGCATCTTGGACAGGTTGGGATTGGACGTGGGGTTGCTGTCGCCACAGGCGGCGACGGTGAATACCACTCCGGCGGCGAGCGCCAGCACAGGAATCCCTCTGAGCACGACCGCACTGTATCAACTGCTGTCTTGCGCAGCGCTTACGGGCGTTGGACTACTGTGCACAGCCATCATGCGGCTCATCGGCCTGACAGGCGGTATCGCGACAGGGAAGTCCACGGTCGCCACCGAGCTGAAGGCCCGGGGCGCTGCCGTGATCGACGCCGATCTGCTGGCGCGCGAGGTCGTCGAGCCGGGCAGGCCGGCCCTGAGTGACATCGTCGAGATGTTCGGCCAGGAGATGCTCCAGTCCGACGGGTCGCTCGACCGGCCCCGGCTCGCCGCCCTGGTGTTCGCCGACGAGAACGCGCGCCACGACCTGGAACGAATCACACATCCACGGGTGCGCGATCTGATGATGCGCCGCATCGGTGAGGCCATCGCGGCCGACCCGGAACTGGTGGTCGCGGAGGTTCCCCTGCTGTTCGAGACGCGCAGCGTCGATCTCTACGAGGGCGTCATGGTCGCCTACGCACCGCCCGACGTCCAGATCGCGCGCGTGATGGCGCGTGACGGCATCGACGAGCACGCGGCGCGTCAGCGGCTCGCCGCACAGATGCCAATCGACGAGAAGCGCGAGCGCGCCACGTGGGTCATCGACAACAGCGACGGCATCGACGCCACGCTGCGTCAGGTGCGCGACTGGTGGGAGCTGCTCGCCGCCGGCCAGCTCTGACCTAGCTTGCCGCCGTTGACAGCCCGTGCAGGAGCAGCGAGAGCAGCTGCTCCTCGTCGCGGGCGAACGTGTCAGCGTCGGAACGGCGCAGCGTGCCCATGACGTAGCCGGTGAGCACCATCTCCGCGGCGCCGAAGATCACGTAGCTGGCCAGTTGCGGATCGATGTCGGCGTCCAGCTCGCCCTTGTCGCGCGCGTCGCGGATCATCGCCTCGATGGCGTCGAAGGCGATCATCACCGTGCCGATGTCGTGCGACTCGAGGAACTCGTACGAGCGGCTGACCTCGTTGATCATGATGGTCATCAGGTCGGGGTCGCGACGGTACATCTCCACCCAGAAGTGCACCAGGCGGCGCATGCGCTCGGGAAACGTCAGCGGCATGCGAGCCACATCGTGCAGGTACTCGATGTACTGCGCCCAGCGCTCCGAGAAGATCGCCGCAAGAATGTCGTCCTTGTTGCGAAAGTAGTGGTACACGAGCCCGTAGGCGATGCCCGCCTGCTCCGCGATGTCGGCCACGCGCGCGCCATGAAACCCGGAGCGGGCGAACACCTCGGTGGCCGCGGCGAGGATGCGCTCCCTGGTCTCAACGCTGCGCCGGCTGCGCGGCCGCCGTCCACTGTCCACCGTCGAGCTCATCGGATCGCTCCCTCGGTGGCGAGAGCGTTGATCGCCGCCGTGTCGTAGCCGGCCTCGCGGAGCACGTCTCGCGTGTCGCCGCCCCACGCCGGCGCACCGCGGCGCAGCGTGGCCGGGCTGTCGCTGAGCCGGATCGGGCACGCCACCTGCGCCACCGGGCCTGCCGCACCGGCGGGGATCTCCATGCCGCGATGGATGACCTGCGGGTGCGCGAACACCTCGCTCACATCCAGAACCGGCTCGCAGCACACGTCCGCGTCAGCCCCCAGCTCCGCCAGCTCGGCGCGCGTCCGCCCCATGAGGGCACTTTGCACCTCCGCGGCCACCCGTGCGCCCTCCGCCCCCTCGGCGAATCCGTCGCCGCCGAGGTGCGCCAGGCCAAGCGCGGCAACAAGCGCCGTCCAGAACTTGGGCTCGAGCGCGGCCACCGAGACGGCGCCGTCGGCGCAGCGGTAAACGCGGTAGCACGGGTAGCGGCCGTTCAACAGCGTCTGCCCGGCGCGCGGCAGCACGCCGCCGGCGAACACGGTGGCGGCGTTGTACGCCATCCAGCCCACGAGGCCATCGAGCATGGCGATGTCGCAGTGCTGCCCGCGTCCGGTCTGCTCACGCTGATGCAGGGCCGCAAGGATCGCCACCGCCGCGTGCAGCGCACCCGCGCCCAGATCACCCGCCTGCAGCCCCGGCATTGCGGGCAGACCGTCGCACTCGCCGGACACGCTCAGCGCGCCCGACAGCGCCGCGTAGTTGAGGTCGTGGCCTGCACGCGACTCATATGGTCCATCCTGGCCATAACCGGTGATGCTGCAGAGCACGACGGCCGGGTTTCGCTCGGCTAGCGTGTCGTAGCCGAGTCGCAACCGCTGCAGCACGCCCGGGCGAAAGCTTTCCAGAACCACGTCGGCCGTGGCCACCAGGTCGAGAAACGCGGCCCGTCCGGCATCCGTCTTCAGGTTGAGCGCCACGGAGCGCTTGTTGCGATTCATCGCGTGGAACATGGCCGCGTACTCGTCGACCATCTCGCCCATCCAGCGCAGATAGTCGCCGGAGTCGGTGTCCTCCACCTTGATCACGTCGGCGCCGAGGTCGGCGAGAAGCAGCGTGCAGAAGCCCCCCGGGAGCAACCGCGACAGATCGAGAATACGCACATCGCTCAACGCGGTCATCGTCGCGCGAGTGTAGCAATCGCCCAAATCGGTAGAGCCTGAAAGAAAGTCCTGTGCTAGATTCGATGAGCAAGTAGGCTGCAATGGTCGACAACGCAGACGTCGCGCGCACCCTGGAGCGGGTCGCGGACCTGCTCGAGATCAAGGGCGCCAACGCGTTCAAGAGTCGCGCCTACCGAATGGCTGCGGCACAGGTTGAGCACCTGCCCGAACCGCTCAGCGACATCGCCGCACGGGACGGCGGGCTGCGCGGCATCGACGGGATCGGCGCCGCCATCGCCGAGAAGCTGGACGAGCTGATCAGCACCGGCCGGCTGACCTACCTCGAGCGGCTCGAGGAGGAGATCCCGCCCACGCTGCTGACCCTCTGCGAGCTGCCCGGCCTGGGGCCGAGAACGGCGGCGGCACTGTGGACCGAGGCGGGGGTTAGCAGCATCGACGAGCTCGAGGCAGCTGTGCGCGGCGGCCACCTCGACGGGATCCCGCGGCTGGGGCCGAAGTCAGTCGAACGCATCACCGCGGCGCTCAACCACCGCCGCGACCACGGCGCGCGGTCGCGCCGCCCGCGCGGGGAGGTCGAAGCGCTCGCCGCGGCGCTGACGGCATCGCTGGCGGCGCTGCCCGAGGCGGAGCGCGTCGAGGTGGCCGGGTCGTTCCGGCGGCGCCGCGACACGGTGAAGGACCTCGACATCGTGGTGGCCACCCGGGAGCCGCATGCCGTGCTGGTCGCGTTCGCGGCGCTGCCGCAGGTGGAACGCGTCCAGATGCGTGGCGAGACCAAGTGCTCCATCGAGGCGGACTCGGGGTTTCAGGTGGATTGCCGGGCAGTGGCGCCGCACGAGTTCGGCGCCGCGATGCAGTACTTCACCGGCTCGCAGGCACACAACGTGCGCCTGCGCGGACGCGCGCTGCGCATGGGCATGACCCTGAACGAGTACGGGCTCTTCGAGCTCGACAGCGACCGGCGCGTCGCCGGCGAGACTGAGGAGGGCGTGTACGAGGCGCTTGGCCTCGGCTGGATCGCCCCGGAGCAGCGCGAGGACACCGGAGAGCTCGAGGCTGCGATCGCGACGCCGCTGGCTCGCCGCCAACCCCGAGGGCAAGGGCGGCGGCGTGAGGAGCGTCAAACGGTATAGCGATGCAGGAGCTCGTCATCAAGGTACCTGCGCCGTTTCCCGGCGTCGAGGACCTCGGATTCAGCACCCGCTACCCGGAGCAGCTGCGCACCGAGCCCCTGCGCGACGTGCCCTTCTTCGTCGAGGGACCGGCGCGGCCGATGCAGATCCTGGTCGAACGCCTGTCGCTGTTCGCGGACAAGGACAGCATCCTCGATCTGCACGGTGATGACGAAGCGTACTCGTGGACGGCGCCGATCCAGCTGACCGACGAGGTGTGCGTGATCGCGTTTCGCGACCGCAGCGTGCGCGCCGACGACGCTGCCCCAGAGGCCGAGGAGAGCAGCACGCTCGTTCGCGCCTACGTGTGGAACCTGGTGCGGCCGCTGGCGTTCACCTTCCTCCGCGACTGCGTCCGCATCGGCGGCCTTCGGCTCGCCGAACGGATTGCCGTGGTGGTCGACACGGGGCACCCGCCCGTGGTCGACCTGGAGATGCGCCGGGCCGCCATCACACCGCACAACGGCGACCGGCTGCTCTTCAACACCTGACGCGAGCGGGACGAGAGCCATCGGCTCACCCACCGCCGGCGCTTCGGACGGCGTGGGGACCCCGGATTGAGTAGTCAAGATGGGTAATCCCACCGATTTGGCGGCCGCCGCCGGACCCTACGCTGCCGAACAGGAACTGATCACCTGTTCGGGAGGCACGGCAATGGCAGCACAGCGGTGGCGCAGGATCTTCGGGAAGGTCGTCGAGGCTTGGATGGAGAGCTCGCTCGCGCTCGACCCGAGCGCATATGCCGCGGCGGCGCAGGCGCGGTACGACCGCCTGGAGGACGCCGCGATCACCACCTACCGCAACGCCGCGGCGACGGCGCGCGTGGCTCCGCCGCCGGCAGCTGCCAATCTGCGGCTGGACGTGCTCGCGGGGTAACACCGAAACCGCCCGCGGCATCCCGGCGGACACGAACGCCACCACGCCGGGCGACACGGTCGTTGCCCTGGCTCATCGCAACCGCGGCGCGTCTCGGTCGCTGACCTCAGGGGATCGGCGTGGCGTT
>DASUWI010000010.1:0-22734 GCA_036378495.1 Candidatus Dormiibacterota bacterium | reverse complement strand
AGCCGGGCCACCGGCGGGTCCTGCCCGGCGGTGACGTAGGCCGTGACCACCACCGAGAGCAGCAGCACCTTCAGCGCCTGATAGAGCTCGGTCGGTGACTTTTGCAGCACCAGCCCGGAGAGCGCGATCCCGTCGATGGCGCCGGCGATGGCGCCCGCGAGATCGCGAGGCGGCACCACGGAGTACGCGGGCAGCCGGCCCAGCACGTGGCGCACTTCCACCTCGATCTCGTCGATGAGATGGGTCCACATCTGCGCACACCGTGCGCGCAGGGCGGGGCTGTTGATGCCGAGGTTGTAGAGATCGAACAGCAGGCGGAAGAACTCAGGCTGGCGTGAGCAGCGCTCGGCCACGTGGTCGAGGGCGGCGACGATGCGCTCGATGGGGTCGTCGATGTCGGCGACGGCGGCCTGCCAGTCGCTGATCATCTCGTGCTCGAGCCGCACCACCACCTCGAGCAGCAGCTCCTGCTTGGATTCGAAGTAGTAGTGGAGCAGCCCCGGTGCCACGCCGGCCTCACGGGCCACGTCCTTGAGCGAGGTCTCACCGTAGCCCTGCCGCGCCAGCACGGCGGCCGCGGCACGGATGATCTGGCCGCGGCGCCCGGGCTCGTCCGACACCGGCGCCGCGGACTGGAGCGCCGCTCCATTCGCGGGCCCGCCGATCATGCCCTGATGTTGCACGATCGCACCAAGGTGGGGCAATCGGGTGGGCCTCAGCCCTCGAGCACGCGCTGCGGTGCGGGCCCCCCCGAGGGGCTGTCGGTGAACCTGGCGAGCACCTCACGCAGCATGTTGATGCCGAGGCGCGGGTGTGCCTCCAGCAGCCGCTCGAGCGCGTCGTCGGAGAGGACGAGCGTGCGCAGCGGGGTCTCGGCGGTGACCGTGGCAGAGCGCAGCCCTTCGCGGAGCACCGCCACCTCGCCGAAGAAGTCGCCGGGAGCGAGCTCCGCGACCCACCGGCCCCCCACGGTGACGGCAGCTCGTCCCGACACGATCAGGTAGAACTCACGGCCCCGGTAGCCCTCGACCGTCACCCGGTGGCCCACGTTGAAGGTCTGGCCGTCGAACGCGGCGAGCACGTCCGCGACCTCCTCGGACGGCAGGCCTTCGAGGAGCGGAGACCCCGCCAGGCCGTCCTCGGGCGCCTGGATATGCCGCACGTCCAGGCCAAGGGCGGCCGCGACGGCCATCTCGTCGATGCGGTTGTCGGTTGCGTTCATGGTGATGTCATCGACCTCCTTGGTCGGTTGGCCAGTTCCCAGTTTAGTTGGTCAACCGACCAAAAAGCAAGGCACGAGGGCATCGGAGCCACCGGTCATCTCCGCCGGACGCGGTTCAGGCAGGGGGTGGGTGGAACGCCAGGCCCACCGCTCCCGGGCCGGCATGGGCGCCGATGACCGGCCCCACGTCGATCGTTGTGATGGCGGCATCGGGCAGCGCCGCCCGCAGGCGCCGCACCATCTGGTCCGCTGCCGCGGCGGCGTCACCCTGGCCCACGAACAGCTGCGCTCCGCCCCACCCGGCGGCTGCACGCACCGCCATGTCGGCGCACGTGTCGATGGCGCGGCGGTAGGTGCGCACCCGGCCGACCGGCTCGATGGCGCCATGCTCCATCTCCAGGATCGGCTTGACGTCCAGGACCGAGCCGAGCAGCGCCCGGGCGCCGCCGATGCGCCCGCCGCGACGCAGATACTCGAGCGTCTCGACGGTGAACACCAGCCGGACCCTGTCCACCAGGGCGCGGACCGCCGCCGAGACGGCCGCCAGGTCGCCACCCGCCTCAGCGGCGCGGACCGCCTCGAGCACCACCGCGTAGTGCCCGACGTTCACGCTGCGGGTGTCGATCACCTCGATGGGCCGCCCGGCGAGAACGCCGGCCGCCTGCGCCGCCGACGAATAGGTGCCGCTGAGCTCCCCGGAGATGGTGGTGCAGATCACGCTGTCGCCGGCATCGGTGGCCGCCCGGAACACGTCCTCGAACTCCACCGGCGCGGGCTGCGACGTTCGCGGCGTGACCGCGTCGCGGCGCATCCGCTGGTAGAGCTCGGCCGGGGTGATGTCGATGCCGTCGCGAAACGACTGGTCGCCGATGATCACCTGCAGCGGCACCACCTCGACGCGGTGCGCCTGGCGGAACGCCGCATCGAGGTCGGCGGTGCTGTCGCAGACGACGCGCACGCTCATCGGTCGCCGACCCTGCGGCGCGGCGCGCCCTCGCCGGACGACCACTTGACGAGCTCGAGCGCCCCGAGCAGGTTGCGTTCCTCGCCCAGCGACCCCTGGACGATGCGCGGCGACGGCTGCAGGAACAGGTGCCCGGCAACGGTCATCAGCAGCGTCGGTGCGAAGCGATCCCAGGCGCGGCAGACGCTGCCGCCGTACACGACGACGTCGGGGTCGTGCAGCGCCGTGGCGTTGACCGCGCCGAGCCCGAGCCACCGGCCGATGTCCTCCCAGGCGGCAGGGTCGTCGAGGTCCTCGGCGCGCACCCCGAAGCGCCGCTCGATGGCCCGCCCGCTGGCCAGCGCCTCCAGGCACCCGTGGCCGCCGCAGTGGCAGGGAGGGCCGCCGAGCCACTCGGGCCAGAGCACCTGGTGGCCGCCCTCGGTGTCCTGGCGAGTGCGGACGATGGCCCCGTCGCGGACCACCCCCGTGCCGATGCCGGTGGACACCGTGAAGTAGACGATGGTGCGGTCCGCCCGCCCCGCGCCCAGCCGGGCCTCGGCCAGGGCGGCGCAGTTCGCGTCATTCTCGACGACGACGGGGCAGCCGAAGCGGCCGGTGAGCTCCGCGGCCAGGTCGAAGTGGTGCCAGGCGCGGGGCATTCCCGGCGGATTGAGCAGGGCGCCGTGCTGGCGGTCGAACGGCCCCGGCGCGGCCACGCCGACGGCGTCGGGGCGGCGGTCACCGGTCACCTGGCGAAGCAGCTCCGTCAGCGACCAGAGCGGATCGGCGGCGGGCGTGGGCACGCGTACCACGGTCCCGAGGCCGCCCTCGGCCGCTGTGGCCGCCGCCAGCTTGGTGCCGCCGATGTCGAGGAGCCCGATCACGCTCCCGATGATGGCGCGCCCTACACTCGCCGCGAATGCTGCTGGCGGTCGACGTGGGGAACACGAACATCGTGCTCGGGGTCTTCGACGCCGAGCGGCTGGTCGCCGATTACCGCCTCCACACCGACGACCGCGCCACCGGCGACGAGCTTGGCGTGCTCACCACCGATCTGCTGGCGCGGAGCGGGATCGCTCCCGCTGACGTGCATGCCGTGGTGGTGGGCAACGTGGTGCCCACCCTGCAGCGCGCCGTCGATCGCGTGGCACGCGGGTACTTCGACCGGGAGCCGATGGTGCTTGGCCCCGGCCTCCGCACCGGCATCCGCATCAGGGTCGACGATCCCCGCGAGGTGGGCGCCGACCGCATCGCCAACGCGGTGGCGGCCCGGCACCTGTACGGCGTCCCCGCCGTGCTGGTCGACTTCGGCACCGCCACCACGTTCGATGCGATCGGCGCCGAGGGCGAGTACCTGGGCGGCGCCATCGCCCCGGGGATCCAGATCAGCCACGATGCGCTGGTGCGCAACGCGGCGCTGCTGCGCCGCGTCGAGCTGGTCGCCCCACCCGCGGCGATCGGGCGCAACACCACCACGAGCATGCAGGCGGGGATCGTATTCGGCTACGTCGGGCTGGTCGAGGGGCTGGTGACCCGGTTTCGGGCCGAGCTCGGCGGTACATCCCGCGTCATCGCCACCGGCGGCATCGCCGAGCAGCTCGCTCCGCTGATCGCGTGCATTGACGTGGTCGACGAACGCTTGACGCTGACCGGCCTCCGCCTGATCTACGAGCAGAATCGCTGAGCAAGGTGGCCGGCGGGTCCTGCCGCCGCAGGGACCCCTCCTCGCTCACCACTTGCCAGCGGCATAGCCGCTGCTCTGCGGGTTCGCTCGGCAGCCCCCTCGGCCTCACCCGCTCGGCAGCCCCCTCGGCCTCACCCGCTCGGCAGCCGCTGCGGCGTCAGGACCCGCTCTGCGCCCGTACGATGGCCCGATGACGACGTCTGCGGCGATCGCGGCCGGTCCGAGTATCGGCTCGCTCGAGCTCAGCTCGCCGGTGGTCGTGGCGCCGATGGTCGGGATCACCGACGTGCCCACCCGGGCCCTGGCCCACGAGCTGGGCGCGGCGCTGGTGTGCAGCGAGATGCTGGCGGCGGAGGCGGTGGTTCGCGGCGGCGACGCCGCGCTGCAGCTGCTGCAGTTCCCCGCCGGGGTACGGCCGGTCGCCGCGCAGCTGGTCGGCGCCGACCCCGGCATGATGGCCGAGGCCGCCCAGGTGTGCGTCGCCCGCGGCGCCCAGGTGGTGGACGTCAACCTCGGCTGCCCCGTGCCCAAGGTGGTGAACCGCGGCAGCGGGGCGGCGCTGGCGCGCGACGTGCATGCCACCGCTCGCGTGCTGGCGGCCATGGCCGCGGCCGTCTCCGTCCCCGTGACAGCCAAGATGCGCCTCGGCTGGGACCATGAGAGCATCAACGCCCCCGAGCTGGCGCGCGCCCTCGAGGACTCCGGCGCGGCCGCCCTGTCGGTGCACGGCCGCACACGCTGCCAGAAGTACCACGGGCGGGCTGACTGGATCGAGATCGCCCGGGTCAAGGAGGCGGTGAGCGTCCCCGTCTTCGGCAGCGGTGACGTCGACGAGGCGGACGCCGCCGCGCGTCGCGTGCGCGCCGGCGTCGTCGACGGTGTGGTGGTCGCGCGCGGTCTCCTCGGCAACCTCTGGTTCGTGCGCCAGCTGGTGGCGCTGCTGACCACCGGTGAACGCGTCCCCGACCTGACGTTCGCCGAGCGGATCGAGCTCACGCGACGCCACGTCGACTTGCTCTGCGCCCATCACGGCGAGTACCGGGCGCTGCGGATCGGGCGCAAGTACGTGGCCTGGGCGGTGAAGGGCTGCAACGGCGCGGCGCGCCTGCGAGCACGCGTCCAGGAGCTCGACAGCCGTGAGCGACTTGACGCGCTTCTCGGCGCCGCTCTGCGCGCGGGCCTGGGTCCGGCGGGCTGGTACCACCCTGTCTTCACCAGCGGCGAAGGCTGACGGACAGCCGCTCCTCAGAGGACGGCGTCGCGGACAAAGAAAAAGGGCGCCCCTGGAGACCAAGGACGCCCCGAGAGGGGGGGCAAACAGAATCACAGCGCTGCTGTGATGGTGGAGATGATAGCGAAGGTGTCAGATGTCGTCAAGTGGGCGATGCAAGATTGTGGCAGACGTCACACGGCACCCTCGCATATACTCCGCTGCTCCGCGGTCGGGTTTGGAGAGCGGGTACAAGGGTATGAATGCACGTCATGGATAAACCGGTTCTGTTGACCAAGGATGGCATCGTGAAGCTCGAGCGAGAGCTCGACGAGCTGCGTACGGTCCGCCGCGCCGAGGTCGCGGAACGCATCAAGTATGCGAAGGACTTCGGCGACATCTCGGAGAACGCCGAGTACGAGGACGCCAAGAACGAGCAGGGGATGGTGGAGGGCCGCATCCTCGTCGTCGAGAACATGCTGCGCAACGCCGTCGTCATCCAGGAGGCGAGTGGCGCCGGTGTCATCGCCCTGGGCTCGTCGGTCGAGGTGCAGGATGAGTTCGGCAAGCAGACCTTCACCATCGTGGGGCCGGCCGAGGTCGACGTGGCGGCGGGACGCATCTCGCTCGAATCGCCGGTGGGCAAGGCGCTGCTCGGGCACAAGGTCGGCGACGAGGTCCAGGTGCAGAGTCCCGGCGGCTCACGCAAAGTGCGCATCGCCGGCGTTCGCTGACGATCACGACAGGCTGATCGGGCCCGCGACGCGCGGCCGCTGCGCTTCTTTCGCGAAGATACGCAGCGATGCCCGGTGAGGACCTCTTTTCCGAACGCCTGCACAAGGTGGAAACGCTTCGTGCTGCGGGCATTCCCGTTTATCAGATCGACTTCTCGCCGACCATGACGCTGACGCGGGCGCGGACGCTCGCCGACTCGGAATCGGCCGAGCACGTCGCCGTGGCGGGCCGCGTGACGCGCCTGCGACCGCAGGGCGGCACCACGTTCGCCGACCTCGAGGACGAGAGCGGCCGCCTGCAGCTCTGGATGAAGGCGGATCACATGGGCGATCGTTACCAGATCCTCGATGCGCTCGACCTCGGTGACATCGTCGGAGTCACGGGCGCGGTGACACGGACGCGCCGCGGTGAGCCGAGCGTGCTCGCCGACGAGGTGACGCTGCTGGTGAAGGCGCTGCGTCCGCCGCCCGAGAAGTTCCACGGCCTGCAGGATCAGGAGACACGCGCGCGGAAGCGATACCTCGACCTGCTCAGCAGCTCCGCGCAGCGCCGTCATTTCGCGGCGCGCACGACCATCGTGCGCGCGTTGCGGCGCACGCTCGACGGCCGGGGCTTCCTCGAGGTCGAGACACCGATCCTGCAACCCATCGCCGGCGGCGGCAGCGCGGTGCCGTTCATGGCGCACTGGAACGCGCTGCACACCGACGTGTACCTCCGCATCGCCATCGAGCTGCACCTCAAGCGGTTGCTCGTCGGCGGCTACGCGCGTGTCTACGAGATCGGCCGCGTGTTTCGCAACGAGGGCCTCTCGCCGCGGCACAACCCCGAGTTCACACTGCTCGAGGCGTACCAGGCGTACGCCACCTATGACGACATGCGCGAGCTCACCGAGACATTGATCGTCGACGCAGCGTCCGCGGTGGGGCCGCAGCGCGCCGAGGACGGCGGTGATCAGGCGTGTGACAACCCGCTGGTGCGGCAGTTCGGCGGACGCAGCATCGACCTGCAACCGCCATTCGCGGCGCGGCGCATGGCCGACCTCATCCGGGAGCGCACCGGCGTCGACGTCGTCGATCGCTGGGACGACATGCAACGCGCCGCCGCCGAGCTGCATGTCGACGTGCCCGCGTCGCACGGCCCGGGAGCGACGATGTTCGAGATCTACGAACAGCTGATCGAGCCCGGCATCGTGGAGCCGATGTTCGTGCTCGACTACCCCGCCGAGGTGTCACCGCTGGCCCGGCGGCGCAGGGACGATCCGCGCTTCGTCGAGCGTTTCGAGCTCGTCATCGCCGGCCGCGAGATCGCCAACGCGTTCAGCGAGCTGAACGATCCGCTCGACCAGCGCCGCCGATTCGAGGAGCAGGCGCTGCTGCGCGCGGCCGGTGACGCAGAGATTCCGCCCATCGACGAGGACTTTCTCGAGGCGCTCGAGGTGGGCATGCCGCCCGCCGGCGGGCTCGGTGTCGGCGTGGACCGCTTGGTGATGCTGCTCACGGACGCGGCAAGCATTCGCGACGTCCTGCTGTTCCCGACGATGCGTCCGCAGCACCGCGCGCCCGACCACGACGTGCGCGCGCACGAGTCGCCGAGCGAACGCGCAGAGGACGGCTGAGTGCTGCCGCTGCAGCGCATCCGCGAGGACCCGCAGCGCGTTCGCGAGGGTGCGCGTGTCAAGGGGGAGAGCGCGCCCATCGACGACATCCTGGCACTCGATGAGGAGGCGCGCGCGCTGCGTTCCTCGGTGGAGGCCGCGCGCGCCGAGCAGCGCCGCTCGTCACGCGAGCTGCGCGGCACCCCCACGGATGAGCAGCGCGGCGCGCTCGACGAGCTCAAACGGCGCATCCAGCAGGAGGAGACCGAGCTCGGCGACCTGGAAGCGCGGCTTGCCCCGCTGCTGCTCGAGGTGCCCAACCCACCCCACGAGTCGGTGCCCGTGGGCCGCGACGCGTCGGACAACGTCGTGGTGCGCACCTGGGGCGAGCCGCCGGAGTTCGATTTCACCCCGCTGCCGCACTACGAGCTGGGTCAGCAGCTCGGCATCTTCGACTTCGAACGAGCGGCCAAGATCAGCGGATCGCGCTTCGCCATTCTCTGCGGTGACGGTGCGCGATTGCAGCGCGCGCTCACCACATTCATGCTCGATGTGGCGGTGCGCGACCACGGGTACACCGAGATCGCCCCACCGTACCTGGTGCGGCGCGACGCGATGGTGGGCACCGCGCAGCTGCCGAAGTTCGAGGAGGACGCGTACCACACCGACGACGGGCTCTTCCTCATCCCCACCGCCGAGGTGCCCATCACCAACCTGTACGCGGGGGAGATCCTCGACGGTGACCGTCTGCCCATCGCGCATGTGGGCTTCACGCCGTGCTGGCGCCGCGAGGCCGGCGCCGCCGGAGCGGACACGCGCGGCTACATCCGCCTGCATCAATTCGAGAAGGTGGAGATGGTGCGGTTCTGCACGCCGGAGTCGTCGCTCGACGAGCTCGAGATGCTGACGCGGCAGGCGGAAACCGTGCTGCAGCGTCTCGGCGTCCACCACCGTGTGCTGCTGATGTGCACCGGTGACATGGGGTTCGCGCAGTGGAAGAAGTACGACGTCGAAGCCTGGGCGCCGGGGTTGCAGCACTGGCTCGAGGTGTCGTCGTGCTCGGTGTTCGCCGACTTCCAGGCTCGCCGGGCCAACATCCGTTTCCGGCGCACAGCCGGCGACCGACCCGAGTTCGTGCACACGCTCAACGGCAGCGGGCTGGGCGTGCCCCGCACCTTCGACGCCATCCTCGAGACCTACCAGCGAGCCGGCGGCGCCGTCATGATCCCGCACGAGCTGCGCCCGTACATGGGAGGGCAGGAGTGGCTGGCGACGCCGTGATGGATCCCGAGTGGCTCAACGATCGCAGCGAGTTCCAGCAGAACTTCGTGCACGGGTTGCGCAACCGCCACGGGCTGCAGCTGCAGTTCGCGCTCGAGGGGCAGCGCATCTTCACCGTGTGGACTCCGGACGATCGCCACGCAGGCTTTCCCGGGTTCGCCCACGGCGGGCTGGTGGGCGCGGTGCTCGACGACGCCATGGGTCGATTCGCCGCCCTGCACCGCCGTTTCCTCGTCACGGCGCGGCTGGAGGTTCGCTATCGCGACGGCGCGCCGCTTCACGTGCCGCTGCGCGTCGAAGGATGGGCGGCGCGCATGCAGCGCCGCGCGTTGCACGCGCAGGGCCGCGCGCTGCTTCCCGATGGCGGCGTCGTCGCCGAGGCCACCGGCACGTACCTGCCGCTGCCGGCCGCCCTGGAGCGGCAGATGCTGCAGGCGTGGCCCGGGTTCGCCGAGTATCTCGAGCAGGCGTCACCGGGCTGATCTGTGATGCCCACGGAGCGCGAGTTCAAGGCAGATGTGGCGGAAACCTTTGTGCTGCCCGACCTCGACGGGGTGGCCGGGCTCCGGGCACACGACCGCGGGGTGCGAGCGCTGGACGCCACCTACTGGGACACCGACGATCTGCGCCTGCTGCGCGGCGGCTACGGGCTGCGCCACCGCACCACCGACGGCGGTGAGGGCGTCTGGACGCTGAAGGCCGGCTCGCACCGCGAGGGTGGCGCCATGGTCCGCGAGGAGACCGAGGTGCCCGGTCCGCCTGACCAGCTGCCGGCAGAGGTCGCGGCCCGAATTGGTGACGTGGCCGCGGCGGCGGACCTTCATCCTGTGGCCCACCTGCGCAGCGCGCGCCGGGTCGTCGACCTGACCGACTCGGGGCGGCGCTTCGCCGAGATCGCCGACGACACCGTCACGGTGATGGAGGGCGACCGCGAGGTGCATCGCTTCCGCGAGGTCGAGCTCGAGCTGCACGGCGGCGATGACGCCCGCGCCGAGCAGGTCCTGGCGGTGCTGCGCCGGGCCGGCGCGGGGGCGCCGACGTCGTCCTCCAAGTACGTGCGGGCGCTCGAGGCCCTCGGCCACGATGTGGGCGCGCTGCGCCACGCATGAGGCGGGGGATTGTCATCCCAAGCTCAGCTAGGATCGTTATGTTGAGTGCCTGGTCCAGGGCGCGAGAACGATGACTGACGCGAGCGGTACGAGGATGACCCAGAGGCCCGAGCCGGTGGCACCGGTGGCGGCCTTCTACGAGGACGAGTCGCTTTCCGACATCCGGCTGGCGGCCGCGTTCCGGCGGGGGTTCCGGCAGGCGATGGTCCTGATCAACCGCGCTCTGGCCCAGCACGACCTGAGCCCGCTCCAGTACCACCTGCTGCTCGAGGCGGGCGCGGCCGGCACCGAGGGCACGGTCCAGGGCGAGTTGGCGGAGCTGCTCCAGACGCCGGAGGCACGCGTATCGCTCCTGGTTCACGAGCTCGGCGAGCGCGGCCTGGTGGGCACCGTGCGCACCGCGGCCGACCGCCGCGTCGTACGGGTCGGGCTGACCGCCGACGGCAGCCGAGCCGTGCGTGCCGCGCTGGCGTCGCAGCGTCAGGCGCTGGCGGAGCTGGCTCGTGAGTTCGACAGCCCCTATGTGGGCGACATGCTGCGGCGCGCCGTCCAGCTATACCTCGGGGTCGACATCTCCCTGGACGGCTTCTCCTCGAATCGCCTCGGCTAGCACCGCGGCGGCCCGGCGCGCCAGGACCGGCGCCGCACGCATCAGCCAGAACCCCTGGCCCCACAGCCGCGGGTCCAGGACGGCCGCAAGCGGCCGCCGCCAGCGTGCTGAGATCTCGTTCATCGGGCCGTCGATGATCACGCGGACGGCGGCCACCCGGGCCGCGCGGGCAGCGATCGACGCCGATTCCATGTCCGCGGCAGCGTAGCCGCGCGCGGCCAGCTCTCCCCGCGCAACCCCCGTGACCACCCCGGTGGTCTCCACCAGCGGCCCGTCGGCGAGGGGAAGCTCGAGGCGCCGCGCGGCCGCTCGCAGCGCCTCCGCCCACGCCCGGTCCGCCTGCCAGCTCTCACCCGACTGGCGATCGATGCGGTCGGGGATGACGACCATGCCGGCCGGCTGCTCCGGGGAGAGCCCACCCGCGAGCCCGATGCTCAACAGCACCGGGGTTGTCGTGGCGGCGCTCAGCGTCCGCAGCGCCACCCCGCCGCGGACGACGCGGACCTCGGGTACGTGCTGTCGCACAGCTCGCTCCTCGAGGCGGAGGGCGGTCACCACCGTCAGCTGCGACGGATCGAGCTCAGGCGTATGCGTGGTCGCGGTACCAGGTCACGGCCTCGGCGATCGCCGGTTCGATCGCCGAGGGGCGGTACCCGAGCTCCGCTTCGGCCTTGGCGCTGCTCGAGTACATCGGCATCCGGCCCATGCGCACGCCTTCCAGCGGCACGCGCGGCGTGGCGCCGGTCAACCGCGATCGCGCCTCGTCGGCCAGAGCGGCGGCGAGCGCAACCGCATAGGGCAGCTCACGGCTCGGTGCCGGCCGGCCCGCCGCAGTGGCGATGAGCGCGAAGAGCTCGGCGAGGGAGAGGTTGACGCCGCCGGCGAGGTAGCGCTGGCTCGGTACGCCGCGCTCGAGGGCGAGCACATGCGCGGTTGCGACATCGCGCACCGACACCGCGTTGAGCCCGCCGTTCAGGTAGGCGGGGACGCGGCCGCGCATGATGTCGACGACCGTCTGGCCGGTGGGGGTCGGCCGGCTGTCGCCCGGGCCGAGCGGCGCCGTGGGAAGAACCGCCACGGTGGGGATGCGGGCGGCGAGCGCGACGCGCTCCTGCGCGATCTTGGACGCGTGGTACCCGGATGCGCCGTGATGCGGGTCGCCCCAGTCGTTCTCGTCTGCGGGCCGGCCGTCGCGTGCAGGCCCGACCGCCGCCGAGCTCGAGGTGACGACGGCGCGCTCGACACCTGCGATACGCGCGGCCTCGAGCAGCCCAGCCGTGCCGGCCACGTTGACCTGCTGCATGCGCGTGCGATCCCGCGGCGTGTACGAGAACAGCGCCGGCGTGCCGTGGATGTTGGTCTGTCGCATCCGCGCGCGATCTCGCGGCGCGAACGAGTAGAGCGCTGCGGTGTGCACCACGTACCTGCACCCGCGCAGCGCCGGCACCAGCGCGCCGGTCGCCAGCAGCGAGCCGCGCACGACGTCGGCGCGATCCGCGATGCGGTCTGCGTTGGCGTTGCGCGCCAGCGCGCGGACGGTGTAGCCGCGCTCGACCAGCGCGTCGAGCACGTGGCCACCGACGAAACCGGTCGCCCCCGTGAGAAAGACGGTATCGCTCACGCCGCCGGGACGTGCTTGTGCGGCAGCTGAGCCCGGACCTGTTCAGCCGTGGCACGCAAGGACTGGCGCAACGACGACGCGGTCGCAACCACGGCGGTGGGCTCGTAGCCGCAATGCGCCATGCAGTTGGCGCAGCGAGGGTCGCGGCCGCGGCCGTACTGCTCCCAGGGCGTCGTGTCGAGCAGCTCGCGGTACGACTTCGCGTAGCCGTCCGACATCAGGTAGCAGGGACGCTGCCAGCCGAGCACCGAGTAGCTAGGAATCCCCCAGGCGGTGCACGCGAAATCGACCTTGCCCTCGAGGAAGTCGAGGAAGAGCGGCGAGTGATTGAGGCGCCACTTGCTGCGGCGCCCGTCCGCGAAGGCGTCGTGGAACAGCTTTCGCGTCTTCTGCACCTGCAGCCAGTGCTCCTGGTCAGGTGCCTTCTCGTACGCGTAGCCCGGCGAGATCTGCATGCTGTCCACCTCGAGATCGTCGTTGAGGTAGTCGAGCACCTCGCGAATGGACTTGGCGTCGTCCACGTCGAAGAACGTCGTGTTGGTGGTGACCCGGAAGCCGCGGCGCTTCGCCTCCTTGATGGCGGCGACAGCCTTGTCGAACACTCCCTCGCGGCAGACGGACTCGTCGTGGCGCTCACGCAGGCCGTCGATGTGGATCGACCACGAGAAGTACGGCGACGGCGTGAACCTGTCGAGCTTCTTCTCGAGCAGGATCGCGTTGGTGCAGAGATACACGAAGCGCTTGCGCTCCACGAGCGCTGCCGCGATCTGGTCGATCTCGCGATGCACCAGTGGTTCACCGCCGGCGATCGACACCATGGGCGCGGCGCACTCCTCGGCGGCGTCGACGCACTGCTGCACCGACAGGCGCCGGGCCAGGATGTCGTCGGCGTGCTGGATCTTGCCGCAGCCGGCGCACGCGAGATTGCACTGGTAGAGCGGCTCGAGCTGGAGCACGAGCGCGAACTTGTCGTTGCGCCGCAGCCGCTGCTTGGCCACGTACGCCCCCACCTTCACCGCCTGTCGCAGGGGAACCGCCATCTCAGTGTGTGACCTCCGTCAACTCGCGCGAATCCGCCACCGGTCGTGCTCTGTTCGCAGGTGTCTGCGCCGCCGTCTCCGCAGTGGCCAGCGTGAGCAGCGGGAATACGTGCCGGTACAGGTGGTAGTTCAGATAGAAGTCGCCGGGGAACCCGGTGCCGCTGAACGTCGGCTCGACCCAGGTCCCATCGCGCTGCGTCTCGCGCAGGTACGCAAGACCGCGCTGCGCCGCGTCGCGATCGCCGCGGCCGGCGAGCTGCAGCGTGTGCACGGCCCACGCAGTCTGCGACGCCGTGCTGTCGCCCACCCCGGCGAACGACTCGTCGACGTAGCTGTGGCAGGTGTCGCCCCAGCCGGAGTCGGGGTTCTGCCGACGCTCGAGCCAGCGCGCGCCACGCCGCACCATGTCGTCGCCGGTGTGCAGCGCGCGCAGCGCGTTGACCACACACCATGTGCCGTACACGTGGTTCACGCCCCAGCGCCCGAACCACGAGCCCCAGGGACGCTGCTCGGCGCGCAGATACGCCAGCGCCGGTGCGACATCCGGGTCGTCCGCCCGCGACCCGATCGCCGCGAGCATCTCGATGACGTGTGCCGTGCAGTCCTCGGAGGGCGGATCGATGAGCGCTCCGAAGTCGGCGAACGGCAGCTTGTAGAGCAGCGTGCGCGTGTTGTCCTTGTCGAACGCGCCCCACGCGCCGTTGCTCGACCGCATCGCGCGGCACCACCTCGCGCCGCGTGTGACGGCGGACAGCACGCGCGACTCCCGGCTGGCCTCGAGCAGCGCAAGGATCACGATCGCGGTGTCGTCGATGTCCGGATACACGTCGTTCTCGAACTCGAACGCCCAGCCGCCACAGGACTCGAGGGGCACCTTCACCTGCCAGTCGCCCCAGTGCTCGATCTGTTCGTTGAGCAGCCACTCGACGCATGTGCGGATCGCGGGGTGGTCGCGCCGTATGCCGGCGCGACGCAGCGCCAGAAGCGTCCATGCCGTGTCCCACACCGGGGAGACGCACGCCTGGAAACGCCAGCCGCTCCCGTCCTCGAACGCGAAGCTCTGGAGCCCCTCGATGCCGCGGCGGAACACCGGATTGTCGCGAGGCACACCCTCGACCTCGAGCGCCATCAGCGAGTACACCCACGGCGGCTGGATGCCGCCCCAGCTGCCGTCGGCCTCCTGTCTGTCGCTGATCCAATTGACCAGCGCTCGGCGCGCCTGCGGCCGCCCGGGATGCAGTGGTTGCGCGTGATACATGCGCAGCCCCTGATCCAGCCACCAGAACGGCCCGCTTCCGGGCACGCGGCGCATGCGATGCTCGGTGCCGGGTGCCACGATCTCGCCGACCTCGACACCGAGGTCGCGCACCGGGCGGCGCGAGCACACCAGCAGCAGCGGCGCCACCGTCTGGCGGGCCCAGCAGGCGAAGTCGTAGAGGTTGAACGGCAGCTGTGGGGGGAACGCGATGAGCTCGGGCGGCAGCGTGGGCACGCCGCGCCATGGATAGGCACCGAACAGCGCCATCCAGATCTTGGTGAACACGCGCGCCTCGGTGATGCCGCCCTGGTTGCGAATGAAGTGCAGGGCGCGGCGCATCTCGGTGCGCCCCGCGTCGACGCCGAGCACGCGCAGCGCGACGTACGCCTCGAGCGTGGTGCTCAGGTCACCGGGCGCGTTGTGGTAGAGCCCCCAGGTACCGTCCTGTCGCTGACACCCGAGCATGTGCGCGACGGCGCGCTCGGCGATGTCGTCGAGCGGGATACGGAGAAAACGCAGCAGCAGCACATGCTCCGCGGTCATGGTCACGTTGGTCTCCAGCTCCGCGGTCCACCAGCCCTCAGGGTTCTGTCGCTCGAGGATCCAATCCACTGCGGCGGTGAGCGCTTCAGAAGCCACCGGCGATCTCCTGCAGCATCCCCGCCTGTGCCGCCGCCGGCGCGAGCTCACGCACCCGTGCCGCGGCGCGCATCGAGTCGGCGAGCGCCCGTGACGCGGCGCGGCCGCTGCGCACCGCGGACTCCATCGTGGCCGGCCAGCCGGTGTCGGTCCAGGCGCCGGCGAGCACCAGCGTGGACAGCGGGGTGCGCGTCCCCGGACGCCGCAGCCCCGGCGAGGGCACGAACGTCGCCTCCGGATCGCGCGTGCACGCGCTGCGCAGCAGCCGCGCTGCACGCAGCTGCGGGATGACCGCGCGCAGCTCCGCGTCGCACATGGCGACGAGCTCCGACTGCGGGCGTTCGATGTACGTCTCGGCTGCGCTGAGGCTGCAGCACATGTAGCCGGGTCCCTTGCGAAACACCCACTGCACCGGCGAGTCGAGGATGGCGGCGAAGTCGAGACTGCGGACCTGCCGGTCATACCAGAGATGCACGTCGATGATCGGCTCGGTCTCGAACGCCTCGAGCCCGTCGATGACAGGCAGTCCCGAGGCCTGGAGGATGGCCGCGGCGCGATGTGGCGGTACCGCCAGCACGCACGCGTCGCACTCGATGGTCGCGCCGGTCTCGGTGCGCACACCGATGACCGCGCCGTCGCGGATCGCCAGGCCGCGCACCGGGGTGCGCAGGCTGACCGCGTCGCACTCGGCGGCCGCTCGCTCGGCAAGACGCGCCAGCGGCACCGTCGAGTATCCGATGCAGGCCGCGTCGCGCCCGCCCATGAACGCGGTGCGGATGACGAAGAGTCCGTCGTCGGCCGACGCGCGCTCCAGCGTGGTGTTCAGCGCCGGGATGAGGAACGGGTCCCAGAAAGCGCGGCGCGTGCGTGCGTTCTGGCCGTGACGGCGCAGCCACGTGGCCATGTCCGTGCCCGTGCGGGGTGGGCGCTGCGCGGCGACGAGCGCCGCGGCCACGCGAAGCTTGTCCGCGACTCCCAGATGGCGGTAGCCGGCAAACCCGAGCGCGAGGTGGAGCGGCGCCGGCAGCGGCGCGGCTATCAACCGCGCGCGCGGGCCGTCGCGCGTGAGCACCGTGGCGGTGAAGCGCTCCTGGAAGCGCAGCGAGTCCAGCATCCCGAGATCGCGGGCGAAGTCGATGAACTCGGTGCAGCAGCGCAGCACGACGTGCTGCCCGTTGTCGACCTCGATCCCCGAGACCTCGAACGATGTGGCCTTGCCGCCCAGCAGCCGGGAGCGCTCGAAGAGGCGCACGGATGCACCCGACTTCTGCAGTGACACCGCAGCGGCCAGGCCGGCGAGCCCGGCCCCGACGACGGCCACACTCGGCGGGCGGCTCACAGCGCCGCAATCCATGACCGCGCCATCACGCCGAGCTTGTCGACCGGCGAGAGACGTGCCCGGCGGCGCAGCGGCAGGAGGGGGTCGGCCTCGATGCGGTCGAGGATCTCGGTGTAGATCCCCGCCATCGTGCGCACGCACACGGCGGCGGTGCGCGGAATGTGTTCGGTGACACGGATGCCGCGTGCGTGGTGGCTGCGCGCCCGGGCCGCCTGGAACGCCACGAACTCGTGCCAGCGGGGCGTGGCGCGCGCGCTGAGCACATCGTCTTCGGTGATGCCGAACGCGTGCAGCTCGTCGATCGGGAGGTACACGCGTCCGCGCGTGCCGTCCTCCAGCACGTCGCGCAGGATGTTGATCAGCTGCAGCGCGATGCCAAGGTCGTCGGCGAGCTCGAGAGCGCGCGGGTCGCGGTAGCCGAAGATGCGCACGCACATCCGGCCCACCACGGACGCGACCAGGCGGCAGTACTCGCGCAGATCGTTGAACGAGCCGTAGCGCGTCACGGCGAGGTCCATGCCGACGCCGTCGATCAGCATGTCGAGCTCGACCGCCGGTATGGAGTACCGCGCCATCGCGCGCGCCAGCACGCTCATCACGGGGTCGGTCGAGTCACCGACACGAGCCGAGCGCACCCGCTGGCGATGGCGTTCCAGGCCGGCGAGCCGCCCGGCGACGGTGCCCCTGCCGGAGTCGGCCTCGTCGTCAACCTGCCGCGCGAAGTCGTACAGCGCATAGATCGCGGTGCGCTGGGCTCGCGGCAGCGCAAGGAATCCCCAGTAGAAGTTGGCCGCCTCGTGCCGCGCCATGGACTCGCAGTAGCGCTCGCTGGCTCGCAACCCAGCCGCCGACCCGACCAGTGTGACCTCGGTGCCGCGCGTGGCCAGCTCGACAACCTCAGCCATCGGACACCGCCTCGGCGCTGATCGCCCGCGCGGCACGCGGGCTCCGCCGCATCGCTGTCCGCATCGCGCCGGTGGCGATGCGGCCGCGGTCCGGTGTCGACACCGCAGGACGGATCGTCGCCGTGCGGTAGCCGGCCCGTTCGATCGCGTCCAGGATGGCGAGCCCGCCGAGGCGATACAGCGCCAGCTGCACGCGCAGCCGCGGAGCCACCGACAGTTCCAGTGCCCGCCCCTGGTCGAGCAGGGCGCGTGCCCGCGCGCACATGGCGCGCACTGCGCCCTCAGGCCCGTGGGCGCGAATCTCGTCCTGCAACAGGTAGCAGCGGCCCTTGCGCGCGTCGACGCCCACGTCCTGGGCGAAGTTGGCCAGCTGCAGACCGATGCACACCGAGTCGCTCAGCGCGACGCGTTCGCTGTCGTCGTACCCGTTGAGCTTGAGCACGATGCGTCCCACGGGCGCCGCGGACCGAGCGCAGTAGTCGCGCAGCGCGGCCCAGTCGGCGTAGCTCGATACCGTCTGGTCCTGCACGTTGGCGTCGATCAGGTCGCCAAAGGGTTGCGCCGGCAGCGCATGGCGCCGCACCGTGGCGGCGAGCGCCAGCATCACCGGGTGCTGGGGTGGCACGTTGCTGTCGAAGATGTCCAAAAGGTCGCGGCGCCAGCGTTCCAGCAGCGCCACGGCCAGCTTTGCATCGCCGGTCTCGTCGCCGATGTCGTCCGTGGTGCGGCAGAAGGCGTACACGCGAGCCAGGTCGCGGCGCAGCGCCGGGGGCGTCAGCCGAGAGGCGACGGTGAAGTTCTCGTAGTGGCGCAGCAGCGCGCGGCAGTAGGCGTCGGCGGCGACGAGCGCCACGCCGCGCCCGTCTGCGGCGGTCACCGGCCGATCCGCCCCGGGGCGCGCAGATCGGCGAGGTTGGAGGCGCCGGTGCAGCACATCGCCAGACGCAGCTCCTCGACGAACACGTCCACCACCTCGGCAACCTCCGCCTCGCCGGCGGCGGCGGCGCGCAGCATCGGCCCCGCGCACCCGGCGAGGTCGGCGCCGAGCGCGATGGCCTTGGCCACGTCGATGCCGTCGCGGATGCCGCCGCTGGCGATCAGCGTTGCGCCCGGCGCAGCGGTTCGCGCCTCGCGCACCGCGTCGGCGGTGGGGATCCCCCAGCCCGCGAAGGCCGCGGCCACGCGCGCGCGAACGGGGTCGCTCATGCGATGGCGTTCCACCTCGCTCCACGACGTCCCGCCGGCGCCGGCCACGTCGACCGCGGCAACCCCGGCTTCGACGAGCGCGGTGACGAGGTCGGCCGCGATGCCCCAGCCCACCTCCTTGACGATCACGGGCGCGCCCAGGCCGTCGCAGAGCCGCGCGATCCGATCGAGCAGGCCGCCGAAGCACGTGTCTCCCTCTGGCTGCAAGGCCTCCTGGAGCGGGTTGAGGTGGAGCACGAGCGCGTCGGCGCGGAGCATGTCGAGCAGGCGGCGGCATTCCCCGGCGCCCACGCCGCGGTTGAGCTGCACCGCGCCGAGATTGGCCAGCAGCGGCACATCCGGCGCGATGTCGCGCACGTCGAAGGTGGGCAGCACCTCCGGGTGTTCCAGCAGCACTCGGCATGAACCCAGACCCATGACCAGGCGCCTGTGCTGCGCGACCGCGGCCAGCCGCTGATTGATGACGTGCGCCCGGTCGGTGCCGCCGGTCATGCACGAGATCAGCAGCGGCGCGCCGAGGCGCCGGTCGAGGAAGCGGGTGCTCAGCTCGACGTCGTCGAGGTCCATCTCGGGCAGGGCACGGTGCGCCAGGCGCCACTCGTCGAAGCCGGGCGTCACGCCCTTGGCGGCGACGTCCTCCTCGAGGTTGATGCGGATGTGGTCCGCCTTGCGCGAGATGGTGACCGGAGCGCCGGCCACCTGGCTAGTGGACGCGCTCGGCGACATGCACCGCAACCTCGGCGAACTCCTGCAGCGACGGTCTCGAGACGTCGCACGGGTCGATCGCCGCGACGGCGTCACGCGCCAGCACCAGGGGAGCGTCCGCGGTCAGCGAGGCGCCGCCGCACTGGGCCAGAAGCGCCCGGAGGCGGTCGTCGGAGGCCGCGTCGCGGTCGCGGAACAGACGTCGCAGCTCGCGGCGTTGATCGGCGGTCGCGATCTCATACGCGGCGACGATCGGGTAGGTCAGCTTGCGCCGCTGCAGATCGGTCTCGCGGCCCTTGCCGGTCAGCTCGGTGTCGCCCCACGTGCCCAGCCAGTCGTCGCGGACCTGGAAGGCCAGGCCCAGGAGGCGGCCGGCTTCATCGAAGCGGCGGGCACTCTCGTCGCTGGCGCCGGCGATCAGTGCGCCGGCGGCGAGGCTGGCGCCGAGCAGCGCGCCGGTCTTGGCGGTGGCGAGCTGCAGGTACGACCGCGTCGACGCCGCCGGCGATCCCTCGAGCGCCAGGTCGAGGCACTGCCCCTCGACGACGTCGACGATGGCCGCAGTCAGGGCGTGCGCAGCGCGCATGCGGCGGTCGGCGTGCGGCCCCGGTGCCAGCAGCGTGCGCAGGGCCAGCGCGAAGATGCCGTCGCCGGCGTTGATTCCCTGAGCGGAACCCCAGATCGCCCACACCGTGTCGCGGTGGCGTCGCTGCCGATCGCCGTCCTGGATGTCGTCGTGGATCAGCGTGAAGTTGTGGACAAGTTCGACGGCAACGGCGGCAGGAAGCGCCCATTCCGGGTCGCCGCCCATCGCCGAGCAGGCCCAGAGCACGAGCGCGGGACGGATCCGCTTGCCTGACGGGGCATCGGCGCGCCGTCCGCCGGGGTCGACCCAGCCCATGTGGTACGCAGCCATGCGACCCAGGTGGGTGCGTGTGGGCAGGGCCGATCGCCGCAGCGCCCTCTCGATGGCATCGCGATGCCGCGTGAGGACGGCTGGCGGCGGCTCCGGCTCCGCAGCGATGGCCAGGTCGAGGACGCGCTCCGCCATGGTCCTCCTCCGG
This sequence comes from Candidatus Dormiibacterota bacterium, assembly GCA_036378495.1. Taxonomy (GTDB): domain Bacteria; phylum Chloroflexota; class Dormibacteria; order Aeolococcales; family Aeolococcaceae; genus JAFALX01. Next base: position 2,566 of record DASUWI010000010.1, on the reverse strand, counting down.
AAAATGCTTTACGGACCGTAACCGTTATCTGATCGTAACCAACCGGCGGCGCCAGCGGCAACCGCTGTTCAGCGCCTCGGATGCCGGTGGATCAGGCGGGGGCGGGCTCGGCGGCGGGCAGCTCCACGGTGAACACGGCGCCCCGCTTCGGCTCGGAGACAACGGTGACCGAGCCGCCATGCGCCTCCACCACGTGGCGGACGATCGCCAGCCCGAGGCCCGAGCTCTCGCCGTCTCGCTGGCGCGAGCTGTCGGCTTTCCAGAAACGCTCGAAGATGCGCGGCAGGTCGTCCGGGGCGATGCCGACACCGGTGTCGCGGCAGCGCAGGATCACCCGGCCCGGCGGTCCGGCCGCGGCTGTGACCTCGATGCGGCCGCCGCCTGGGGTGAACTTGATCGCGTTGTGCACCAGGTTGCGCATCGCCTGCCCCAGCCGTGCGGCGTCGCCGGCGATCGTCGGCGTGCCCTCGGCGACGCGCACCTCGAGCGCGACGCCCTTGTCGGCGGCGAGCGGGCGCAGCCGGTCGACGGCGCCGAGCAGGCCCTCCAGCGTCACCGGCTCGTGCACCAGCGGCCGCAGCCCGGACTCGATGGCGCTGAGCTCGAGCAGTTCCTCGACCATCTGCGCCATGTGGGTCGCCTCGAGCCCGATGCGGTGCACGAAATCGGCTGCGGCGACAGGGTCCTCGAGGCCGCCGTTCTCCAGCGTCTCCGCCATGATCCGCACCGCCGTCACCGGCGTGCGCAGCTCGTGGGACACGTTGCTGACGAAGTCGCGGCGCACGCGTTCGAGGTGGCGCAGCCGCGTCTCGTCGCGCACAGTGACCAACACCGAGACGGCGGGGTCGTCGATCTTCAGCGCGCGCACCACGAGGTTGCGATCGTCGAGTCCGATCTCCCGCTCCCGCAGGTGTCCCGAGGCGAGCACCGCGTCGACCAGCCGCTGAATCCGGAAGTCCACCTGGGACGAGTGGAAGCGGCTCCCACGCTCCAGGGCGGGCGCGCCCAGCAGAGCCACCGCCGGAGGCGAGATGACCACGATGCGGTCGGCTGCGTCGACGGCGATGAGCCCATCACCGGAGACGCGCGCGACCTGACGCAGAAGGTCGATCGCCGCGCCGTGCGCTGCTCCGTGCACCCGTCTTCAGTATAGGCAGGGCGCCGCGGCCATCCTCAGTTAACGCTTCGATAACCGTCCGCTCACCCGTTGACAACAGATGGCGCAGCAGGATGCGACTCAGGTGACCGGACACGGACGCGAGCCAGGACCCCGCGCGGAGCGGCCGCTGCCGGGCTCGCGCGCCGGCTCCCGGGTTATCGATCTTGGGCGGGCGTATCATGCGGGTGCTATAGCCTCACGCGTTGCGCCCGAACGGGAATCGGCCCCGCAGGACAGTGCCATGGAGCAGCTCAACGGCACCACTCGGTCGGGACTTGATCGCGACCTGGAGCAGATCCGGTCGATCACGATCGAGATGGGCGAGCTCGTCGACCATGCCATCAGTCGCGCCACGCAAGCGCTGCTCGGCCGCGACGTCGCCGCCAGCAATGAGGTGATCCGCGGCGACGCCAGGGTCAACGAGCTGCAGGAGCAGGCCCGGCTCCTGTGCTTCAGCGCGCTGGAACGGGGTGCCGCCGTCAGCCGCGACATCCGCGAGATCCTCGGCTTCCAACACATGACCAGCGAGCTCGAGCGTATGGCGGATCACTGCGTCAACATCGCCCGGGTGGCGCGCGACCTGGCGGACCTGCCTCCGATCGTCGAGTACATCGACCTGCCCAAGCTCTCTCAGCTCGTGGCCGTTCAGGTCCGCGACATGCTGAGCTCGCTGGTCGCGCACGACATCGATCAGGCGCGCGGTGTCGCCGCACGCGACGACCTCATCAACCGTCTCTATCACCGGCTCGTCGACGAGCTGATCGCGATGATGGCCGAGCACGCGGGGACGGTGTACAGCGGCACCAAGATCATCGCCGTCTGCCAGAATCTCGAGCGCATCGGCGACCGCGTCACCAATCTCGCGGAGGATCTGATCTTCCTCGAGACGGGTGAGATCGAGGAGCTTGGTTGACCGTCGCCCCGGCTGTCACGCCGAAGCGCGTGCTGGTGGTGGAGGACGAGGACGCCATCCGTCAGACGCTGCGCTACAACCTGACGCGCGAGGGCTACGCGGTCACCGAGGCGAGCACCGGGTCCGCGGCGCTGACCGCGGCGCGACGCGATCACCCCGACCTCATCGTGCTCGACCTCATGCTCCCCGAGCTGAACGGGCTCGAGGTGTGTCGCGTGCTGCGCCAGGAGATGACCACGCCGATCCTCATCCTCACGGCCAAGGGCTCGGAGCTCGACAAGGTCGTCGGTTTGCAGGTGGGTGCCGACGACTACGTGACCAAACCGTTCTCCCTCAACGAGCTGATGGCGCGCGTCAACGCGCTGCTGCGGCGCAGCGAGATGTCGCAGCGCGACCGGGCGGATCCGCTGGAGCTCGAGGAGTTCGACGGGTTCCGCATCGACCGCGCGGCACGCACCGTGCACGTGCACGGCACGGAGCTGCGCCTGGCGCCG
>DASUWI010000009.1:0-22337 GCA_036378495.1 Candidatus Dormiibacterota bacterium | reverse complement strand
AAGTGGAGGTTGAGGTTGAGGACGTCGTCGGCGAGGGCACCGGGGTCGGCGTCGACGAGGGCGGCAGCGGCGGCGACGGGCAGTTGGCCAGCGCAGGGTTGAACGCCGTTGGCGTCGGCGTGGCCGAAGGGGACGCCGACGCCGACGGCGTGGCTGTGGCCACGTAGGGTGTGTACGAGGGGCAGCTGGCGAGAGGGGGCGTCGGCGGTGCGTGGGCCCCGGCGACGATGAGCGAGATGGCGACGGCGACCGCGCCGATGAGCACGGTGACCACGAATGTCACCGCTCCCCACTCGCGCTTGAGCAGGTTCATACGGGCTCCGCGGCGAGCGCCGCGACCACGGCGGGCGCGAACTCACGGCTGTCGCGGGCCAGCCGCACGTTGGTCGTCAGCCAGCCCGTGGGCGTGCCGACATCGAGGAGCTCCCCCTCGAACTCCAGGCCCCACACTTCGCGCGTCGCAAGCAGGGCGGCGATGCCGTCGGTGAGCTGCACCTCGCCGAGCGCACCCGGCCTGGTCTCACGCAGGGCCGCGAAGATGTCGGGGGTGAGCACGTATCGGCCCATGATGGCCAGATCGCTGGCCGCCGCCTCGGGCCTGGGCTTCTCCACCATGCCGTTCAGGCGATGGTCGCGTCCCTCGCTGCGATCCACGGCGGCGTTGCCGTAACGCGAGATCTCCTGGCGCGGCACGCGCATCAGCGCCAGCACGGGGTTGCCGCCGTGGCGCTCATGCGCGGCCCAGAGCTGCGACAGCACGGGCGTCCGCCCCACGGAGAGGTCGTCGGGGAGCATGCACATGAACGGCCGGTCCCCCACCACCTCGGCGGCGCACAGCACCGCATCGCCAAGCCCCCGGGGCTCGGCCTGGTAGACGACGGTCACCTCCGCGATCCCCCCGGAGCGGCGCACCGCCTCCAGCTCGTGCTGCTTGCCCCGCTCCTGGAGCAAACGCTCCAGGTAGGGGCTGGGGAGCAGATGGTTGGCGATCGACTCCTTGCCCTCGGCCAGGACCAGGACGACATCGGTGGCGCCCGCCGCCGCCGCCTCCGCAGCCGCCCACTCGATCACGGGGCGGTCCAGCACGGGCAGCAGCTCCTTGGGCACGGCCTTCGTCGCCGGCAGAAAGCGCGTGCCCAGCCCGGCAGCGGGGATGACGCAGTGACGGACGTCCACGGCGGCGGAGTCTAAAGAGCGAGGGCGTAAAGACGTGTCGACACTTGGTTACTCTGCCAGGCGAAATGGGTGACGTGCGCAGCGTGCTGCTCGATGCGCTTCGCATCGCGCTGAACGGGATCGGGGTCGATTCGTCCGTTGCGGTGGTGCTGGAGCCGTCGGCGCGGCCGGAGTTCGGCGACTGGTCGACACCGGCCGCACTGTCCTCAGCCCGGGTGCTGCGCCGCAGCCCGATGGAGATCGCGGGTCAGCTGCGCGATGCGCTGGAACGGCAGCCGCTCGACCTCGTCGCCGGCTGGACTGTGAGCCCGCCGGGCTACGTCAATGCGCAGCTGAACGACTCGGTGTGGGCGCGTCAGGTGATCGGCGCGGCGTTGCGCCTCGACGCCGCGCGGCCGCTCGAGCTGCCTGCCGGCTACGCCGCGGTCAGAGGCAAGACGCTCGTCGAGCACACCGCGACCAACCCCAACAAGGCGGCCCACATCGGCCACCTGCGGAACGCGTGCATCGGCGACACGGTGGCTCGGGTGCTGCGCCGCTCCGGTCATCAGGTGGAGGTGGACAACTACATCGACGACACCGGGGTGCAGGTGGCGGACGTGGTCGTCGGCATCCGCGAGCTCGGCTTCGAGGCGGGCCCGGACGAGGCGTTCGACGAGTTCTGCTCGCGCGTGTACGTCGAGGTGTCACGCCGGTACGAGGAGGATCCGTCGCTCGTGCAGCTGCGCAACGGGGTGCTGCACGAGATCGAGCAGGGCGGCAACGACACGGCGCGCTACGTCAAGGAGCTGGCGCGGCGCATCGTGGACGCGCACCTGGCGACGATGGGCCGCTTCGACATCGCGTACGACCTGCTCACCTGGGAGTCCGACATCCTCGGGCTCGGCTTCCTGGAGCAGGCGCTGGCCTTGCTGCGCGAGACGGGCGCGATCGTGTTCGTCGCCACCGGGAAGTTCGCCGGCTGCTGGGTGATGCCGCCCGACGGAGACGAGCCCGCCACCGACGATGACGAGACCAAGGTGCTGGTGAAGTCCGACGGTATCGCCACGTACACGGCCAAGGACATCGCCTATCAGCTGTGGAAGTTCGGCTTGCTCGGTCGCGACTTCCACTACCGCCGCTGGCACGCCGAGGATCCGGCGGGCCCGGTGACCACGGCGGCGCATCCACCGGACGATCTGCCCGCGCACTTCGGCAAGGCGCGCCGCGTGGTCAACGTGATCGACGCGCGCCAGGCCTACCCGCAGCAGGTGGTGCAGCGCGCGCTGGCGCGGCTTGGTCACCGCGAGGAGGCGGAACGCTCACTGCACCTGGCATACGAGGTGGTGGCGCTGACTCCGGCGGCGGCGAGCGTCCTCGGCGTACCCGTCGAGCCGGGACGCGAGATGGTCGCCATGAGCGGGCGGCGCGGCATCGAGGTGCGCGCCGACGCCCTGCTCGACCGCACCATCGAGCGCGTGCGCGGCAAGGCGCGCGACGAGCACACGGCGCGGCTGCTCGCCGCCGGCGCAGTGCGCTACTACCTGCTCAAGTTCTCGCTGACGCAGATCATCGCGTTCGACTTCGACGAGGCGCTGCGCACCACCGGCGACACCGGCGTGTACCTGCAGTACGCGCACGCACGTGCATCCGGCATCTTGCGCAAGGTTCCCGACGACGGTGCCGATGCGCCGGTCATACCCCCTGCGCTGGATCCGTCGGAGCGAGCGCTGCTGCACCGCATCGACGGGCATGCGCGCGCGCTGGCGGAGACGGCGGTGTCGCTGTCGCCGTCGGTGCTCACCGCGTACGCGTTTGCCCTTGCCTCCGCGCTGAGCGACTTCTACGAGCACACGCCACCGATAGTGCGCGAGCAGGATGCGACCGTGCGCGTCTTCCGTCGTGCGCTGGTGGCGGCGACACGAGCGAGGCTGGCGGACACGCTGCACACGCTGGGGATGGCTGCGCCCGACCAGGTGTGACGCAGCGCGCGCGTCAGTCCTCGACCGCTTCCTCGAACGAGTGCGGAAAGCGCGTGTGCTGGAACGACAGGGCGCCGGCAGGAACCTTCCGCGGGATCACCAGCTGCGCGAGGCGACCGGCGGCGACGCTGGCGTCGGGATCCCTGGTGACGCGCTCGAGCACGCGCGCGGGTTCGGCGTCCAGACGCTGAGGCCCGATTCACTGAACCCCGGATACAATTCCGAGGTTCACGCCCCGTTCGTCTAGTGGCCCAGGACACCGCCCTCTCAAGGCGGAGATCATCGGTTCGAATCCGATACGGGGTACCAGCCGCGCCCTGCCGCCGGCCGTGGTGGTTACGTGCAGGTGAGGAAGACGCTGTTGCTCTTCGCCGTTCCGCTGAACGACGGCGGCTGATAGCCGGGCGGGGCGACGACGGTGCCGGTCGCAGTCCCGAATGCCACACCCTTGACACACGCAGCGGAGACAGCACAGCGAAGCGCCGCCATGCCGGTGTTGGAGCAGGACTTGTGCGCCTGCGTCGTGCCATTCTCGGAAAGGCTGAGCGTCATCGAGATCGAATGCACGGCGGCCGTGCACGTCCAGTTCGCGACAACGCGCACAGTGTGAGGGGCTTTCGCCGCCTGGTGCGGGTTGGCGACCACCAGGTTGCAGTTGATCGGCGGAGGTGTTTGTGCGTGAGCCACCTTCGTCGATCCAACGATTCCGACACCGGTGAGCATGCCGGCGACCACGACGCCGAGGGCCACTCGAATACACACACGGGCGGGACGGTCACCCAGCGTCACGTTTCGCCTCCTGAATCTGGTGCGGACCGGTGAGCGCAGGTCGACTGCTGCCCCAGGCGGCTGCATGATGCCGCGCGGCGCGTGCCGCCGTCAATCAGCGCGTTGCGGCACGATTCGGGGTTGGATTCGACGGCCGGCCGAGCCTCCTCGAACACCGGGGCCACCCCTACGCCCGGCCCTTGAGGTGCGCGGCCTCAGTCGCGGGTCAGCGCGCTCTGGCGGTCGGCGTAGCCGCGGATGTCGACGATCTCGGCGCCGTCGACGGTGAACACCTGATACAGGTGCTGGCCCGGTGCCGGGCGGGCGCCCTCGGCGCGGCGGCTCACCGCCAGCCCGAGTACGACTGCGTTGCGGTCGACCTCGACGCTCTCGACGCTCGCGATCGTGTCATCGGCGACCAGGCCCCGGTACCACTCGAGCACCTGCGCGCGGTTGTTGCAGACGCCGGTCCACCGCACATCCGGATGGAAGAGCGATGCGAGCAGCTCGAAGTCGCGCTCGCGGTATGCGGTGTCGAGCTGCCGAGCGATGTCGGCGAGCACTCCCGTCCCCAGCTCGTCGGGGCCGGCGCCGTCGTTGCCCGGTTGCTCGTCAGGCGCGTTGTCAGGCGCGGTGTCAGGGCCGATGCCGTGGCGCCGCAGGATGTCCTGCACCTCCGGGCTGGGGGGCTTGCCCGCAACCCACACATCGTGCTTGGGCGCATCGGCGCGGAGCAGCAGCCGCACCGTCTCGACCCAGTCGCCAGGTTTTCCGGCCTGCTCTCCGCTGCCGACGGTGGCGAACGCGAGCGGGGTGCCGTCGAACTGGCCGTCACGGGCGGCGACGGCCGCGCCGAAGTGGAGCAGCAGCCTCACGGTCGCCGCACGGCCGTGGTAGGCAGCGATGTGCAGCGGCTGCTCGCCAAGCTCATTGCGCGCGTGGGGCGTGAATCCGACGTCGAGCATGAGCGCAACCGGCGCCGCCGTCGGCGCAGCTGCGGCATCCACGATCACCGAGCGGTCCGCATCGCTGAGCTGCTCGCGCAGCCCGGGATTGGCAGCGAGGAGCGCATCGACCGCGGTGCGATCGGCACGCAGGCAGGCGCCGATGAACCGGTCGACGTCGGTGCTGTCGTCGGGCGCTCCCGCTGCGCGCAGGCGCGCGACGACGTCGTCGCTGCCGGCTCGCACCGCGCGTCGCAGCGTCGACACGCCATGCGCGTCGAGCGCGCGCGGATCCGCTCCGGCATCGAGCAGCGCCACCGCTGTCTGGAGCGAGACCTCGCCTGCGTGATCCGTGAGGTGTTCGGTCGCGATGTCTGCCACTGCCGCGCCTGTCGTTGTCAGTGCGTCGAAGAGCAGCGCCAGCGCCTCGGGGTCGTCGGCATGGACCGCGCCATCGACCGCCCAGGTTCCGGTTACACGTGCGCCGTGCGCGAGCAGGAGTTCGAGACAGCGGTGATGTCGATGCGCCGCAGCCTCCCCGATGGGCTGGCCTGCGTCGGGGTTCGCGCCGGCGTCGAGCAGCGCCTCGGTGACGGCCGGGTTGTCGACCTCGACAGATCCCTTGAGGGCCGAGCGGTAGCGCGGACGGCCGCCGTCATTCGTGTTCGGATCGGCACCGGCGTCGAGCAACAGGCGCACGACATCGGCGATGCCGGATGCACGCGTGGCGTCGACCTCGTGCCACCGCGAGTAGCACGCGTAGAGCAGCGGTGGCCAGCCACGCACGTCGTCGATGGCGGTCGCCGCCTGGGGATCGGCGGCGAGCAGCGTCTGGACGGCGCCGGCATCGCCGAGCACCGTCGCCGCGAGGAGGTTGCGGTCCGCAATGCGCGGCTCTGCGCGAAGGATGTCGCTCGCCTGCGTGACGCGGCCGCTCACAGACGCGGTCAGAAACCGTGCCAGCTGCCGGTCGGCGGCGACGCGTGCGTCGCAGGCCGCCTTGAGCTTGGGCCAGCTCGGAAACCCCAGCTCTCGCGCGACTACAAGCTGCGCGGCGGCGAGACTGAGCGCGCTCGTGCCTTCGGCCGAGTAGTGGCGAGCAACCCGCCGCAGTGCCGTGGCATCACCGTCGCGGGCTGCATCCTGCAGCTCCTTGGCACGGCGGCGCAGCTGGTCGAGGTCAGGACGCTCGGGAAACGGATCGGACACGGCGACTTCCTCCTTCGCCTGCAGTCCGCTGCTCAGGCCGAGGAAGAGGCCACGGTTCGCACGTTCGCGAATCTGGAGGTGGACTCAGTCCTTTCCGCGGACCCGGCGGCGTCCTCCTGACGCCAACGGGAATCGTACTCCCCGACGGCTCAGGCGCTGCAGGTGGCGCGGGACAGCCAGCCTGCCGCGTACGCATCGGTGCTGGCAGGGTCCTTCCCGGTGCAGTAAACATCGTCGAGCAGGAGCTTGCCCCCGTTCGTAACGAACACAAGGTCGGTCTTCGCATCGGTTCCACCAACGAGCGCCAGCGTCGCATGGACTGTCCCGCCGCTCGTGCCCGGCTCTGCGGTGAATGCTTCACTCGTGAACTCCTGCTCCTGACCGCCGCCAAGCGGGTCGGGCGCGCTGGTGATGTTCGACGTGACGGCCTCGAGCTGCTGGCTCAGGCGCGGCGTCAGCGGACAGGGAGCGAGCAAATCTCCCATGGCACCTGTCGAGCCGCTGAGGCCGCCGCTGTCGCAGGTTGTGAACGTCGCGCCGTGGCTGGCGCATGCGGCGGCCACGCATGGGGGATACACGGCTGCTGCAGCTGATTGCAGTGCCGCAGCTGTCACGGCAACGGTGGCGATGGGTGTTGTGGTTGAGTGAGCAGCGTTCGCCGCCGAGCCGGACGGAGCAGCGGAAGGCGTCGCAGACGCACCGCACGCCGCGATGATGCAGCTGAATACCGCGGCTGCGAACAATCGAGACGTGGACCCCTTCCCACGCAAGGTGCCTGATGTCCAAGCCGCCGCAGGCAAAGAGGTCGTCGCTATTGCCGGGTACGCGGCGCGGCACCGAGGCGCCGCCCGAGGCCGGGACCAAGCAAGAGCTCGCGCAGGTGCTCCCTGCTGGTGCCAACAAGCAGCCTCGCGAGCCAGAAATAGAAGAGCGGATGGATCACCAACCCGTATAGGAGCGGTGGGATCAGGGTTGCTTTCGTTGCGGGCGTGATGAAGCCCGCAATGCGGCCGACGTAACTCAGGATCAGCAGCGCGCCCGCCACGACCCCGAGTGTCGCCAGGTTTTTCGGGATTGAGCGGTCGCGCGACATGACCAGCCCGAAGAGGATGAGCGCGAACCCGGTCAGCCCGAACCGCAGCATGCCGAGTGGGTCCGGTGTGTCCCCCGACGTGCCTGTTACGTCATAACCGAGCGTCACCGACGCGTTGAGTGTCTGCCCCAGCGAGCCGACGACCCCGACGGCGACAGCCCAGAGAGCAAGCGTCGCGTTGGTTCCCTTGAGCCGCTCGTAGAGGGCGGCGAACACGCCTGCGGCGACGAGACCGCCGATGATCCCGACAACGAGCCACGTTCGGAACACGGCGTCGGTCGTACCGCGCGCCACCAAAACGAAGAGGACCCCGTAGACAACCCCGCCGAATGCAACGGCGAGGGCAAGCGCACTCCCGAGTGGATCGACGGCCTTCCTCGCCTCGCTGCTCATGCCCACCTCCCGAGCGCACAGGTTCGTAGGAATCTGCGGCTCATTCGTCTCGCTTCGCTCGAGGCCGATCATACGCGCCGGAACACTGATTCTTGGCGGCGACCGAGGACGGAGCCTCAACGGCCAAAGAGTGAGGGCGTGATCGGAATGCGCTCCGCGCGAGCGGCGCGTGCGACCTTCGCATCGAACGACGCCACAGACGCGCCAACGACCCGCGCCGTCGCAAGACAGTACCCGTCGGCCAGGCTGATCGGATAACGCACTCGGAAGCGAGCTGCGTCGACGCCGACCCTTTCGGTGGCGTCGCGAATCGTGACACCCAAGGCGGTGATCGCTTCTAGCGCGAGGCGAAGCCGATCGCTGTTCGCAGCGGGTGCCACCAGCACTTCCGAGAGATTGACGACGCTCACCAGCAGCGTGGTCTGCGCCCGGCGCCACCGTCGAAAAAGGCCACGCGAATGGTCGTGGTGGACATCCGTGCTATCGAGGGCTCCGATGAGCACGTCCGCATCGAGGACGACTGTCAACGACGCGCCTCATCATCGTCTAGTCGCTCCAGGTATCCGGGTGGATATGTGCCGGCGAGGATGCCAAAGGCGTCGTTGAAAATAAGGCCACCCCGCCGCACGCGCACCTCCCCCGGGGACGCCGCCTCGATGGTTACCTGATCGCCCGCGCGGAGGCCGGCTTCTTCCAGCGCCGCAACGGGAATGGTTACTTGGTTCTTGCTCGAGATCCTCGGCATTCCTTTACCATACAGTAAAGGAGCCAGCTCCTTACCGCTTTGCGCCCCGAATCGGCAACCGGCGGGAAAACCCTCCCCGAATCCAGGGGCTGCCACCGATGAGCCTTGCGTGAGCATCTCGGACGATCGGCGCCGGCGCACACCGGCGCCGCTCAACGAGGAGAGACGCAATGGACGGAGCCACGACGCTACGAACGGGCCCCGCCGCGCTGCTTGTGGCGGCGTCAGCGATGCTCATCGGGATTCTGACCGCGTGCGGCGGATCGTCATCTGGGGCACTGCGTGCCGCGTCGCCAGCGAGTCATGCTCCGGCGAGCCCTTCGCAGACCCCTTCGGCGACACCCCTTCCGACGTTTGCGGGCAACGTGAACCTGAACGTCAGTGACGACTTTGCGGCGCCGATCCCGGTCGACTGGGACAACGCGACCGGCGACGCGGCATTCGCTGCCAAGAATGGCGTACCGCCTTCAGCCAAGACCGAATTGCTCCTTGCTGGACCGGGCGGCGGCAACGGGGTGACGGTGCCGGTGTTCATCGCCATACAGATGCCGGACGACGAGGCGGTGAGTCCCTCGCAGTTCCAGCACGTACTCATGGCAAATCCGGGTGGTTTCAGCGAATACCTGATCCGTTCGAGTGCCCCGGTCACGATCGATGGAGCCGGGGCCTATTCAGTTGTGGTCTCGGGCACCAATCCCGATGGTCGTACCTTCGAGGAGTGGGAAGCACTCGCGAATCACACAGGAATGGACGGCAACGAGCACACGTACGAGTTCGTCTTCGTGAGCTCTCCGGAAGCATTCGCCTCATTGCTGCCGACAGCTCAGAAGGTCGTCGGCGGTCTCACGTGGAGCCGTTGACGCTCGCAGAGAACAGATCGCGAAGCTGCGTCGGGTTGATGTTGCCGCCAGTGCAGATCAGCACGACGCGGCGATCACGCAGGTCGTCACGCATGCGCAGCGCCGCTGCCAGCGGCGCACCCGCCGCGAGCTCCCCCAGGCTGCGCGTCGCCCCGATCATTGTCAGCGTCGCCGAGCGCAGCTCGTCCTCGCTGACCAGCACGAAGTCGTCGAGCAGCCGCTGCAGGATGCGCTGCGGCAGCTCGAATGGGAGCCGCGTTGCCAAGCCCTCCGCGGCGGTGGTGTTCGGCGACTCCACCACCGCCCGCGCCTGCCACGAGCGATAGGCCGACGGCGCCGCCCCCGATTGCACGCCGATCACGCGGATCTCCGGGCGGATCGCCGCCGTCACGACGCAGCAGCCGGCAGCACCGCTGCCGCCACCGATCGGCACGAGCACCACGTCGACATCCGGCTGCTCCTCGACCACCTCCAGCATCTCGGTGGCAACGCCGGCGATGAGATCCGGCTCGTCACCCGAGTGCACATAGCGCAGCCCTCGCTCGGCCGCGAAACGCTCGCACGCGATGCGCGCGTCGTCGAAGTCGTGGCCGTGATGCACGACCGTCGCGCCCAGCGCGCGAATCGACTCCACCTTGATCGGGTTCGCGCCTTCCGGCACACACACCGTCGCGGGTACGCCGAACGTGCGCGCGCCGAACGTGATGGACTGGCCGTGGTTGCCGGTGGAGGCCGTGCAGACCCCGCGCCCGCGCTCGTCATCGCTCAGCCGCGCGACCAGGTTGACGCCGCCGCGCACCTTGAACGCGCGGGTCGGCTGGAAGTTCTCGTGCTTCACCCACACGTCGGCGCCGAGCAGTGACGACAGGGCCGCGTTCTGGTGCAGTGGCGTCGGCTGCAGATACGGAGCGATGCAGCGGCGCGCGCGCAGGACGTCGTGCACGTCGGGCTCGTGCATCACGCGGCGTGCGCTTCGAGCAGAAATGCCGCGGCGCCCTCGGCGGCACGCCGATGCTCGGGCACCACTCCGAGCCGGACACGGCGGTCGAGCAGGTCGTCGACGATGAGCGCCCCCTCGTGCTCCACGCCGAACGCCAGCTCGACACCGAGCACCGGCACGCCCGGCGCCACCGGCTCGAGCAGCCGCGGGTCGCCGCTGGCCATCGCCGCCACCGCGCCGGCCTCGATACCGTAGCGACGCACCAGCCGGGGCACGCCGTGCAGGGTGTGCAGCACCGACGGCGGCGCCGCACCAACCAGCGGCAGCTTCGCCGTGCGGCTTCGCGGCGCCCGCCGCCCAAGCGCCCGGTTCACCGCCTGCTGCGCCATGTGGCGGTAGGTCGTCAACTTGCCGCCCACCACGGTCACCACGCCGGTGTCCGGGTCGGTGATGATCGCGTGCTTGCGGCTGATGTCCGCGGTGTTCTCGCCGTCGGCTCCGAGCAGCGGGCGGAAACCGGCGTACCGGCCGATCACCTCGTCGAGGCGCAGCGGCCGTTCCAACTCGCGGCCGACCACGGCCAGCAGCGCGCCGGCCTCTGCGTCGCTGACGTCCGGCTCATCGACCAGCGTGCCGGAGTACTCGTCGTCGCTGGTGCCGATGATCGTGAGCCCGTCGCTCGCGGGGATCGTGAACACCCATCGCCCGGTGCCCGGCACGGGCACCACCAGCGCTGCGCGCGGATGGGCGAGCACCTCCGACCGCACCAGCACATGCACACCCTTGCTCGGACGCAGCGTGATCCCGGGCGCGACGCTGCCGGCCCACACACCGGTGGCGTTGATCACGTGCTTGCAGCGGATCTCGAAGGCGGCGCCGCTCTGCGTGTCGCGCACGCGCACCCGATCGCGCGACGCCTCGAGCGCGTCGCAGTAGGTCAGCACCGTGGCGCCGTGCGCGGCCGCAGTGCGCGCCACCGCGATGACGAGTCGAGCATCGTCCTCGAGCTGCCCATCCCAGAAGAGGATGCCGCCGCGGAGCTGATCACGTCGCAGCGCCGGGAAGAAGCTCAGCGCCTGCACCACACCGACGCGCCGGGGGTGCGGCAGCAGCGTGCTCGGCGTACCCGCGGCAACACGCAGCGCATCACCGGCGCGGATGCCCAGCTCGGTGAACGCGCCCATTCCCGGCGGCATGGTGGGGTCCAGCGCAGTGAGGAACGGCAGCGGCCGCACCAGGTGTGGCGCGGTGCGCGTCATCAGGATGTCGCGCTCGCGCGCCGACTCCCAGGCCACACCGACCTGCAGGTGGCGCAGGTAGCGGAGCCCGCCGTGGGCCAGCTTGCTGCTCCAGCGGCTGGTGCCGTTGGCCAGGTCGCGACGCTCCACCAGGGCGACGCGCAGGCCGCGCGACGCCGCGTCGAGAGCCACGCCGCATCCCGTGATCCCGCCACCTATGACCACAACGTCGACGGCGTCGCCGTTGCCGAGGCGGTCGAGCTCGGCGCAGCGCCGGCCGGCGCTGAGCGACGCCGTCCTGCGCACCACGCGGGTCATGCGGCCCGCTCCAGGGGTGGCGCGAGATACGCATCGATCATCGCCGCGGCCGCATCGATCACCGAGTCCGCGTCACCCTCGTGCTCGCTCACCCGGCTGGTGAGCACCAGCGCGCTGCACACCAGCTGCAGCAGGTACGCGGCGGTGCCGGCATCCACGGCGCGGATCGAGCCGTCGGCGCGGCCCTCGTCGAGGAACCGGCGCACGCGCTCCACCGCCAGCCGCTGCGACTGACCCAGGCGGCCCGTGATGTACGGCATGAGCAGCTCGGGCTCCACCTCGAGCACCTTGCTCACCACCGGGTCGGCGCTGATCCGGCGCACGGCGAACGCCGCCGCCGCCACCAACCGCGCGCGGGCGGTGGGCAGCGACGCGGACGCGGCCTCGGCCTCGTCGAAGAGCCCGCTCAGCTCGCGCGTGAGCAGCGCCGACCACAGGGTGCGGGCATCGGGGAACATGCGGTAGACCGTCATGCGGCTGGCGCCGGCGCGACGGGCGATGTCCGCGACAGTGGTGCGGCGCACGCCCACCGAAGCGACACAGGCGCGCGCCGCGGCAAGCACCGTGCTCAGAGTGTGGCGATGTGACGCCATGCGTCAGAGCGTAACATGGGCGGCCCATCCTCGGGTCACGGGGCACCCACGGCACTGCGCGCGTCGCCGACCCCCCGTTAGACTTCGCCCCGCATGACGGCGACCGACGCACCCGGCCTGCCCTTGGTGATTGGCATCCCGTTTCTGTGCATGGCAGTCGCCGCCATCGGCATCACGGTCGTCTGGTGGGTGCTGGGCCGCCTCAGCTCGCGCTGATAACCTCGACGTCGATGATCAGTGTGGCGTTCGCCGGGATCACCGGCGGCACGCCCTGCGTGCCGTAGCCGAGCGCCGGCGGAATCACGAGGCGGCGCTTACCGCCGACGTGCATGTTGAGCACGCCGACTTCGAAGCCGCGAATGACCTGCTGCTGGCCTGGCTGGAACGTCAGCGCCTGGCGGCCGGCGGTGCGCGAGCTGTCGAACTCGGCACCGTCCTGGAGCCAGCCGGTGTACTCCACCGTCACGTTCTGGCCCGGCCGGACCAACGCACCACAGCCCACCGTGACGTCGCCGTACCGCAGCCCGTAGGGGAGCGTGAGCAGCGAGACCGTGGTCGCGAACGTGTCTGCCCGCGACGCAGGCCCCGGATCTGTGCATATCGGCGTGATGGCGACGGCAGAGCCGCACGCAGCTACGGGTACCACCGCCGCCAGGCCGGCCAGCGCCAGCCCGGCGCGGCGCAGCGGCGCGCGCGCACGACGGAGGAACACCACGTCAAATCGTACAATCCGTTGTGACGATATCGCTCAGGAGCTGCCTCCCCCATGGCCAACACAATCAAGGAATCCAAGGGCATCGCGTCCCAGAAGGACGTGGTCACCCGTCTGCGCTGCCCGATCTGCAACAACCTGATGCGGCAGAACGAGATCGGCGTGGAGATCGCGTTCCGGCACAATCGCCAGGCCGGTGAGCCACGGCGCCATCGCATCATCAAGCACACAAAGAACTGCCGCGCCGCCTGACGGCGCGCCGCTGGATCACGCGATGGCGGTGCACATCCCGCTGTTTCCATTGAACGCGGTGCTCTTTCCGCACATGCCCATGGCGCTGCACATCTTCGAGGACCGCTACAAGCAGATGATGCGCGACTGCCTCGACCAGGGCACGACGTTCGGCGTGGTGGCGATTCGCGAAGGGCGCGAGGTGGGCCCCAGCGCGAAGCCGCACAGCGTGGGCACGCTGGCGCAGATGCGCGGCGTCGACCCGCTGCCGGACGGGCGGTACAACATCGTGATCGTCGGTGCATCGCGCTTTCACATCGATGCGCTGTCGCGCGAGCTCCCCTATCTCACCGGGGAGATCACCTACATGCAGGATGCGCCGGCCACGCCCCACACCGCGGTGCTGGCGCAGCATGTCGCCCGGCAGTTCACGGAGTACGTGAGGGCGGTGCGCTCGCTGTCGAATGAGGCGCCGGCGGACGTGGAGCTGCCCGATGAGCCCGAGCTGCTCTCGTATCTCGTCGCCGCCGCGCTGCAGATCGCGGTGCCGGAGCGTCAGCGGCTGCTCGAGATCGACTCCGCGGACGAGCGCCTGCGTATGTGTCAGAGCACCCTGCGTCGCGAGCACGTGCTGCTCGAGAACATGCTCGGCTACGCGGTCGCCTCAGCCGGCTCGCCGCCGCTCAACTGAATGCGCCGGTGAGCAGCCGGTTCGATCTGCGCGGCCGCACGGCGCTGGTCACCGGCGGCAGCCGCGGCATCGGGTTCGCGGTGGCGTCGGCGCTGGGCGAGGCGGGGGCACGCGTCGCCGTGATGGCGCGGGACGCGGGTGCGGGCGAGGCCGCGGCGCAGGCCATGCGCGATGCCGGCCGCGATGCGCTGTCCGTCGCCGGCCACGTGGGCCGCGCTGAGGACGGCGAGCGCGCGATCACGACGGTGATGGAGCGGTTCGGCAGCATCGATGTGCTGGTCAACAATGCTGCCACCAACCCGCAGTTCGGCCCTCTGCTCGATGCCGACGAAGCCTTGATACACAAGATATATGACACCAACGTGATCGCGCCGCTGCGCCTGATCCGGCTCGCGGTGGACGCGTGGATGCGCGCTCACGGAGGCAGCGTGATCAACATGGCGTCGGTGGCTGGCATCAAACCCGAGCCGCTCACCGGTGCGTACAACATGAGCAAGTCCGCGCTGATCTCGCTCACCCGGACGCTGGCGCGCGAGCTGGGCCCCGTCGGCGTGCGTGTCAACGCCATCGCCCCGGGGCTGGTGGAGACGAAATTCGCCGCCGTGCTTGTGGAGACCGAAAGCATCCACGATCACATCGTCGGTCAGACCGCGCTGGGCCGCCACGCGCAGCCCGACGAGATCGCGGGAGCCGTGCTCTACCTGGCATCTGACGCGTCCGCGTTCGTCACCGGCTCGGTTTTGGTGGTCGACGGAGGCTGGACGGCGTAGACAAACCCTTTTCCACCCGTGGTCCGGAGGTGCACAATCAGGGGTCGACGCTGGGCAGCTGAGGAGGTGCGAGATGAACGATCACGGGCTCGGTTTCATGCTCACTCGGCGCGCCGCGAGCACCCCCGATCGCACCGCATTGATATTCCGTGACGAGTCCTGGACGTTCGGTGAGCTGAACCGCCTCACCAATCGGGTGGCGCACGGCCTGCACGCCGGCGGCGTGAACCCCGGCGACCGCGTGGGCTTCATCGGCCTCAACCACCCGCGGTTTCTCTTCACGCTGTTCGGCGCCGCAAAACTCGGCGCGGTGTTCGTGCCCCTGAACTTCCGGCTCAGCGGGCCCGAGCTGGCCTTCATCATCGGCGACGCCGGGCTGCAAACCCTTGTGTACGAAGACAATTTCGGCAGCATCGTCGATGAGATCCGCGACCAGATCGATGTGCGCCAGTTCATCTGCAGCGAGGAGCGTGAGGGTGCGCGCTCGTTCGACGAGCTGACACACGACCAGCGCGAGACCAACCTCGACTACCCCGTGGGAGACGACGACGTCGCCTGGATCATGTACACGTCGGGAACGACGGGCCGGCCCAAGGGCGCGATGATCACCCACGGCAACGTGAAGTGGAACAACTTCAACTCATCGCTCGCGGTGGACAGCCTGGTGGACGACCGGACGCTGGCAGTGGCTCCGCTCTTCCACATCGGTGGCCTCAACGCCACGCCGATAGCCACGCTCACGATCGGTGGTGCCGTGGTCATCGAGCAGATCTTCGAGCCTGGGATGGTCCTCGAGCTCATCGAGCGGCACCGCATAACCACGATGTTCGGCGTGCCGGCCATGTTCATGTTCATGGCGCAGCATCCCGACTTCGCCACGCGTGACCTGTCGAGCGTGCGCATCTTCGTCGTCGGCGGCGCTCCGGTGCCGGAGCAGCTGCTGCGCAGCTACGCCGACCGCGGCATCCCGTTTCTGCAGGGATATGGCCTGACGGAGACGGGGCCGCAGGCATGCCTGCTGCCGCCGCACATGGCCGAGGCGAAGCTCGGATCCGCCGGCATTCAGCCGTTTTTCACCGACACCAAGGTGGTGGACGAGAACGGCAACGACGTGCCCGACGGCGAGCGTGGAGAGATCGTCGTTCGTGGCCCCAACGTGATGAAGGGCTACTGGAACCGCCCCGACGCCACCGCCGAGGTGCTCGAGGACGGCTGGTTCCACACCGGCGACATCGGCAAGCGCGACGACGACGGGTACTTCTACATCCTCGACCGCAAGAAGGACATGATCATCAGCGGCGGCGAGAACATTTATCCCGCCGAGGTGGAGGACGTGCTCTTCCAGCACCCCGCTGTGCAGGACGTCGCGGTGATCGGCGTGCAGCATCCGCGCTGGGGCGAGTCGGTGCGTGCGGTGATCGTGGTGAAGGACGGGGAGACCGTCACCGAGCAGGAGATCGTCGACTTCACCGAGGGGCGGCTGGCACGCTACAAGCAGCCGCGCTCGGTGGTGTTCGCCGACTGGTTGCCGCGCAACCCCACCGGCAAGGTGGTGAAGTTCGAGCTGCGTGAGCGTTTTGGCGAGCCAATGACGGACGCGGACGAGGTGAAGCCGTCGGGCGCCGGAGCGCCAGCACGGCAGGAGAGCTGATCACTGATCGGCCGCGGTGAGGGCAGACCGCTGCCGTTGCGGTCCGCCCTCGAGCACGTCCGGTCAGACGACCGCCGGCTGTCCTGCGAGCACGAAGTCCGTAACCTCGAAGCGCTCCACGCTGACCACGGTGCTGCGGTTGTCGCCGGCACTCTGCTGCCGGATCCCTGATGCGGCCTGCTCACTCTGTTCAAGAGCCTGCTCACTCTCCCAGAGTGTGATGCCGATTGCTTTGCCGGTGGTGCGGTCGAGCAGGCTGATGATGCCCGCGTTGCCCGGGACCTTGCGCACCGCCGGTATGACGTTCTCACGCACGTTCTTCAGCGCTTCATCGGCAGATTCAGGCGGCCCCTGGAATGTGTTCACCCTGGCGTACATTCGACACCTCCTCATGTGGACGGGCTGGTCTTGTCCGTGCAGCATATGATTGCGGAAGGGCGCGTGTCATCGCGCGTTCGCGCTATGTTTGGTCGGGTCAGCCGGTCAGGTCGATGACGAGGCGGAGCGGGCTCTGCAGGTAGATCGTGCTGAGATTCGCCGGGCTCGCCAGCGTGATCTCGTACACCGTCTTACCGCTGATCGGTGACGGCTGCAGGAGATTCACCGCGGTGACCTCCTGACCGCTCGACGGTTGCGTCACCGACGCGGAACCGGTCACGCCTGTGAACACGACGTAGAGCGTGGTCGGGCTGCCGAAGCCAACTGTGGTGGTGGGCGAGCCGCTGCCGCTGAGGTCGAACACGATGCGGAAGTCGTGGGGGTGCGCGCCGTAGCGCAGATCCTGCACGCTGACGCCGGTGACGCCGGAGCCCAGGTTCTGCGCGCCCGTCAGCTTGTTCGCGTTGGGCGCCGCCGGCGTGGGAACGGGCGTCGGCTTCGGCGTGGGCTGCGGCGTTGCAGCAACGGTGGGTGCTGCGCTGGCGAGCGCGGGCGCGGTGGGCTGCGCGATCGCCGTGGGGTTCGGCACGATTCCGGCGGCGTTGTGGGATGGCGCCGTCGTGCTCTTGCCGACGAGAACGCCGATGAGCGCGAGGATCGCCACGGATCCGCCGAAGACCCAGAGGCGGCGGTCCGACATCGGACCGGGGAGTGCTGTCGGTCGCGGGCCGGGGATGCGCGGGCGCTTCCAGCTGCGCTTCTCGCCATGGAGCGCGCGCACGTGCCGGCCGGCGGTGGCCTCGGCACGCGGGGCGGCCGCTGCTGCCGCGGCGGCCACCGCCGTTCCCGCGGCCGGCTCTTCGATGGTAGGCGTGCTTGCAACGGGCTCTGTCGGTGCGCGTTCCTTCTCCGCCGGTCGGTTGGGCGCGTCGCGTTCGCCGGACGGTGCGACCGGACGGTCGAAGGCCTCGACGGGCGCCATCATCTCCATCGGCATGTCGAGGCTGTCGAACGGCGACAGCGGCGAGACCGCCTGCATGGCGGCGGGGCGCTGTGCTCCGCCCTCTGCGGACGACGGCATCTTCGCCTCGGTGATGGGGCGGTACGGTTGACGACGTGGACGCGACGGCGCGCCCGAACCGCTGACGATCTGAATGTTCTCGTCGTCGAGGTCGTCTGCGGTGGGGGACGCGCCGCGCATCAGGGCCCAGCGCAGCGCGACCGCATCGCGCGCGCGGTCGAGCCATGACGCTGGGCGTGGCGCCTGCAGCGGTGCGGCGCTCGCGGCGGGCGGCGCTTCGGTGCGCTCCGGCGGCGGAGCGGGCCGCACCGACTCCCGTGGAGTCTCGGGCACCGGTTCGTCCGGCGCGATGAGTGCGGGGGGCAGCGCCGTTGTCTCGGGGACTGTCTCTTCGGGAATCGTGGTCTCCGCGGCAGCAATCTCTGGGACGGTTTCAGGAAGCTCCGGATCGGCGGCCTCAGCCTCGGCCTCGGGCGCCTCCGTCTCAGGGTCGCCGGCCGCAGTGTCCGCGGTATCCAACTCCGAGGTCTCTGGATTCGTGGCTTCGGGCAGCGGTATCACACGCTCCGGCTCCGCGGGCTTCAGCGAAGAGATCCGCGCGTGCATCGCCGGCGTGTAACGGCTGCTCCACGACGGCGGCGCCGGCGGCGACGGCCCGAGGATGCCGGCGTCGGCCTCCTCGATGATCTCGTCATCGCCGCTGCGCTCGACGTCGCCGGCGTGCGTGGCGGCCTCCTTCGCCGCATCACCGGCCGCAAGTGTCCCGTTCGCGGCCGCCGCAGCCGCGCTGCCGCTCAGCTCGACGATGGCGCCGTTCTCGCTCTCGTCGTCGTGCTGGGCGGCCGCCGCCGCGTCCCGGGATTCAGCCAGCTCAAGCAGAAACTGTGGTCCCGGTGCTTCATCGGCTGCCTCGGATTCGGGCGCAAAGGTTATCCCCACGGTCGTCAGCAGCTCGTTGGCGGCGCCGGCGGACGCGGTGACCCCCGCAAGTCCGCGGATGTGCTCCTGCTCCTCGCGCAGGTAGCCGAGACCGTCGGTGCACCGCGGGCACGCGACCAGGTGAGCCTCCAGCGCTCCCGCCCGCTCGGGCGCAAGCTCACCGTCGAGATATGTGCTGAGTGTGAGGAGGCTGCACCTCACAGGGCGATCTCGCGATAGATGCTGCCGAACTCGCGGCGCGCCGCGGCGAGCATGCGCGCGGTGGCATCGGGCGAGCACTCCAGCACCTTCGACATGTCGCGGTAGTCGAGCCGGGCGACGTCGCGCAGCAGGAGCGCCGCGCGCCGCTCGAAGCTCAGCATCGAGAGCGCGCGCTTCACGGTGTTGCGGCGGCACGCCTCGACCGCGTCGATGGCGATCCGCGTCCCATCCGCCGGCTTCTTGAGGAACCGCGACGGGCCGCGCGGGCGCGGCGGGTAGCGCTGCTCCTGGTGGCAGGCGCGCGTCACCGCGCGGTACAGCGCCGCACGGCCGTCGGTGTGCAGCCGTGCCGGCGGGTATCTGCTGGCGTGGTAGACGCCCGCGGTGACGAAGTCGACCGCGTCGTCGGGGTCGCCCACCAGGTGGACGGCGTAGGACAGCAGCGGGTCGAGCTGTTCTCGCACGGTGTCTGCCAGCTCGCGAGCGTCGGTTGGTTGGACGGAGGCTGAGACGTTGATCATGACGAGGGCGCCAGACGCGCTGTGCTCGATGATCGAGCATAACGGGAGTTGGCAGAAACGGTCAATGGGCAGTACCGGACGGAACCGGCAATAACGCCCCGCCGCGGAGGTCGCGAGGCGGCGGCTGGCCGAGACCCTGCCAGGCGAGCCGCGGCATCCCGATGTCGGCGGCCCAGAGCTCGCCGGCGGCCTCGGCGGCGGCGTTTGCCCACAGCCCTGCCTTCATCGCAGCGAGCGTGACTGTCGCGGCGGCGCGGATGCAGGGCTCGAAGACCTCGCCGCGTGTGGCGTCCATGCCGCTGGGAATGTCGATGGCGAGCACGCGGCGGTGGGCGGCATTCACCGCGCGGATCGCGGCCGCGGCAGGTTCGCGCGGCGCCGAGCGAAGGCCGGTGCCGAGGATGCCGTCGAGGACGAGGGCAGCGCCGGCGAGCACAGCATCGACGTCGGCCGCGCCGTGCAGCGCGACGCCGTTCGACGCCGCGGCCTCGGCGTGCGTCGCGAGCAGGCCCTCGAGCTGATCGCGCGGCGTCAGCAGCAGCACTGAAACGGTGCACCCCCACGTCGCCAGGTGCCGTGCCGCCACCAGCCCGTCGCCGCCGTTGTTGCCACGACCGGCAATGACTGCGACGGGCTGCGGGCGGTCGCCGAGCACCTGCCATGCGGCGCGCGCCACCTGAAAGCCCGCCACCTCCATCAGCTGCACGACCGACACGCCGCCGGCGACCGCGGCGCCGTCGAGCGCGGCGACCTCTTCCGCGGTCAGCGCGCCGAAGCGCTCGCGCAGCTCGGCGGCGTCGCTCATCAGAGGAGCACCGTGATCTCGTCTCCCGGGTGCGGGCCGCCAAGCGCCGCCGCGGTGGTGTCGCGGGCCGAGATCTCCAGGTGCCCCACGCTGCCGAACAGCGCGGCGACGCCGCTCTCGATCTCGGCATAGGTCGAGACGACGATGTCGGTGCCACCGTCGCGCCAGCGCACACCGCGGGGGCGCGCGCCGCGCAGATCGGGTACGCGAACGGTGGTGATGGCGTTGCCGAAGTGGTCGGCAAGGATCACCCGCCCGCGGATGCCGTCGACATCGCGCGTGGCGAACGCCTCGGGCAGCACGACGGGATCGCTGATCGGCTCGCCCACGTCGTCCAGCCGCGTGCCGGCGGCGAGCTCCGCCGCGGCGGGGGCGAAGACGTCGCGCCCGTGGAACGTGCGTGAGGCCCATTCCGGCGTCAGCAGCGTGACCGCCGCGCGCTGGTCCGGCGGCACCTCGCCCCAGACATAGGAGATGAGCCCGTTGTCGGGGGCCACCACGGCGATCGTGCCGATCCGCGCCGCGATTGCGCGGCGCTCCGTGCCGACGCCGGGGTCGACCACGGCGCAGACGACGATGCTTCCGAAGAAGGCGTAGGCCAGCGACTTGATGTGGTAGCTCCCGGCCAGAAGGTCGCCGGGCGGCACGCCGTGGGTGCCCTCGACGCAGGTGGCGTCGGGGTCGACCCGCCAGACGGCGCCGGTCAGCGCGGCGGCGTAGGCGTCGTCCCGGCCGTAGTCGGTGACGAAGACGATCGGGCGCCGCACCACCAAACCCTCCGTTGCCCAGCCTTCGGTACGGTACCAGCGTGGCGACAGAGACTTCGATCCAGGCGCCGCCACCTCAGGCGAGGGGCTGGCGCCGCCACCGGCGCGCCGGCCTCGCCATCGTGGTGGTGGCGGTGCTCGCGGTGGCTGCCGCGTTCGTCGTTGGCGTCACCGGGCTGTTCGCCAACCCGGTGCAGTCGGTCAACGGCGACGGCACGACCACGCTGCAGGGCGAGTTCGAGCCGTACCAGTGCGGGTCCGGCCACTGCGAGGGCTACATCCAGGCGGGTGCGCGCAGCGTGTTCGTGCGTTTCCCGGACAGCTGCCCGGCGCCGGCGCGCGCCGCACAGATCACGGTGCGAGGCAGGCCCGCACCGGACCTCGGGACCGGGGCCTACCGCGCGGAGAGCTGCGCCCGACCTGTCTAGCGCAGCACCTCCACGCGGCGGCCACCGATCGGCTCGCGCAGGTGCACGATCGTGTGCTCCACGACGACGTTGAGCACGACGAGGCCGTTCACGCCCCAGAAGCCAGGACGCGTGCCCAGGTTGATGCCGATGCGCACCGCGTCGTGCGTGTACTGCACGTCGACGCTGTGCAGGCCCTGAACCACGTCGCGCACCCAGGACACGGTGACACCGAATCCATCGGCATCGGCTTTGGAGCGGCTCCACGCATGCAGCGAGGGTTCGCGCATCCGGGGGTCCGGTTCCACCTGCCTTCCCAAACCACGGGCTTCATACGGGGCGCGCTGATAGCGCGTCGTCGCGATCACGTTATGGCCGACGCTAACATCCAAATCGATTGCGGAGTCGTCAACTTTAGTCGTACGACCACAACGAACAAGTTCGTCGCCGCCGATTGCGGACAAAACAAAAACGGCCCCAGCACAAGGCCGGGGCCGTTTCGTTAGTGCGACGTGTACGAGATCAGTACTCGGGCATGCCGGGCGGCGGCGCCGGCGACTTCTTCTCGGGAAGGTCAGTGACGAGCGCCTCGGTGGTGAGGAGCAGACCGGCGATCGATGCCGCGTTCTGCACCGCCGAGCGGGTGACCTTGGTGGGGTCGATGATCCCGCTCTTGACCATGTCGGTGTACTCGCCGGTGGCCGCGTTGTAGCCCTGGCCCTTGGGCAGGCCCTTCACCTTCTCCACCACCACCGATCCCTCGGCGCCGGCGTTGGCCGCGATCTGGCGCAGCGGCTCCTCGAGTGCCCGCCGGATGATCGTGGCGCCCGTGGCCTCGTCGCCCTCGAGCTTCACCTTGTCGAGTGACTCGATGGCGTTGATGAGCACCACACCGCCGCCGGGCACGATGCCCTCCTCGACGGCGGCCCGGGTGGCGGACACGGCGTCCTCCATGCGGTGCTTCTTCTCCTTGAGCTCGGTCTCGGTGGCAGCGCCCACCTTGAT
>DASUWI010000008.1:0-19920 GCA_036378495.1 Candidatus Dormiibacterota bacterium | reverse complement strand
GTGGCCGATGACCACGCGCCGGTCCAGGTCGACGATCGGCTGGTACGCGGAGCGCAGGTAGCGCCCGTCGAGGATCGATTCGATGCGCGCCACGAGGTTCGCCGACCTCGTGGTGGCGTCGCTGTTGGTGTCGATGACGATGCCGCCTCGCTGCTCCCGCTTGGCGCGCAGCAGTGCCGTGTCGGCGCGGGCCACGAGCTCCTCGCCGGTCTCCGCGCCATCCCACTGCGCCACCCCCGCCGATACGGCGTCAGGGCTCGCCCCGATCAGCCGCTGGAGCACCGCCGATGCCTGCGGCGCGGAACAGCCGGGCATGATGATGGCGAACTCGTCGCCGCCGAGTCGCGCCAGGAAATCACCCTCGCGCAGCGCGCCGGTCCAGAGATGCACGGCGTGCTCGAGGAGGAGATCACCACGCTTGTGGCCCCAATCGTCGTTGAACTGCTTGAAGTCGTCGAGATCGAGCATCGCCACTGCCAGCGGCTCGGCGGTTCGCGCGGCGTGCTCCAGCGCGTCGCTGAGCCGTTCGTTCCACGCACGCCGGTTCGGGCTGCCCGTGAGCGGGTCGATGCGCGCCGCCTCGGTGAGTGCCGCCTCGCCGCGCTTGCGCGCGGAGATGTCCTGCATCAGGGCGACGACGCGGTCGTGACCGTCCTGGGCGACGATCGCCACCGCGGCCGCGACGTCCACGCTGCTGCCGTCTCTGCGCAGCACCCGGCTCTCGAAGCTGACCGGCTCGCGGGTCGCGAGCAGCTCGGCGAACCGCGCGCGCGGCTGCTCGCGATCTGCCTCGGGGACCAGGTCGACGAGCCGCCGCCCGTGCAATTCCCCGCGCTCGAAGCCGGTGATGCGCAGCACCGCGTTGTTGGCGTCGACGATTCCGCCACCCTGATCGGCGACAAGGATGCCGCCGCCCAGCTCGGCGACCGCCGCGAGAACGGTCTCCACGCGGTCCGTCTGCTCGCTGATGCGCTGCGTGAGGAGGACGCGGTCGAGGGCGAGCGACAGCGAGTTGGTGAACAGCGCAAGCGTGGTCACCTCGTCGTCGCCGAACATCGGGCTGAAGACGCCGCTGGTCACCGCCAGCCATGTGCGCTCGCCGTCAACGCGTGACGGCGCCACGGCCAGCGAGGCGCTGATCATCTCCGGTCTCCGGGGGTCGCGCCTCTGTATGCTGGCGGCGAGCGCCCCTGCCTCGTGTGCGTCCATGCCGCGGAAGACCAGCGGGGTACCGTCACTCATGACAAAAACGCCGGCGTCACCGCCGAGGAAGCGCATCGCCCACTCCAGGCCGCGGCCGGCCATGGTGGGCTGGTCGGCGGCGAACGTGACCAGGTCGAGCATCGCCTCGCGGTACGCGTCGGTCTCGTGGCTGCGCCAGACCCGCCGCAACCACTGCGGCGGCATGAAGCCCACCGCGAAGAGCGGGATCACCGACGTGGCCACCACCTGGAAGACCAGCGCGACCACCGGTGGCAGCGTCGCGGTCCTGCTGACTGCAGTCGTGCCGGCAAATCCGAGCACCGCGAGGATGAGCGCGACGGCGAGTGCGATGTACGCGACGGACAGCAGTCGGAGCCGTCCCCGCTGCACCGCCGGCCGGTTGCGCGCCGCGCTCCAGAAGCGCACGGCCGGCTCCGTGATGGCCACGCACCAGAGACCGATCAGGAGAACGGCAACCACGGCCACGTACCGCGCCGGTGCGGCTCCGAGCACGACCGGGATCGCGAGCAGCATGGTCAGCGCCGCTGCGGCGGCGATCGCCCGCCGGGCACGCGGCGTCATCGGCAGCAGCTGATGGCGCAGCTCGAGCAGCGCGCAGCCAGAGCCGACGAAGCAGACGAGGTTCAGGAGGGACAGCGGAGGCGGCAGATGGCCCGACAGGCCCACCTGGCGGAGCACACTGACAATCGCGAGCAGCACCAGGGCCATCGCCAGGTATGCGCGCGCCAGTCCGCGCCCGCGCAGCCAGTGGATGGCGGCGAGCACTCCGACGAGGGCGAGCCCGGCCGCATCAACGTGGCCGAGCGCAGTCGTCGCGTCAGCCACCCGGGGCCTGCTCCATACGCACGATCATCGGGAGCAATTGGCATGCAGGCACATGCCCAACTCGCAACGGGCTCGTCACATGGATCGAGCAATTCGCCGAGCCGGGGTTATCGCTCCACGGCGAGGTGCATGCGGAGGCCGGGCCCGAACCGGGTCTGCACCACCCCGTCGTCGACAAAGCCCGTCTTCACGTAGAAGTCGACGGCGCGGGGGTTCGCCGTCACCTCGACGCGGGCGCAGCCCCGCGAGCGGGCCAGGGCCACCGCGTCAGCGATCAGCGATCGTCCGATCCCGCGGCGCATCGCGTCCGGTTCGACGAACAGGCCGTCGAGCTCGGCTGCGTCTCCGGCACGGTCGCACAGGACGAAGAACCCCAGAACGCCGCCGTCGCCCTCGGCCACGCGCACGTTGCCGGCGGCGATGTCGCGGGAGGAGACCTCGATTTCGTCGGGGTGCGCCTCGAGATCCTCGCGGTACTCGTCCCACACGAGGCTGGCGCGCCACTGCAGCTGCTCCAGTTCCGTCACCTCGTCCGGCTGCGCGTCGCGAATCTGAATGGACGCCACGTTCATGACGCGAAGCGTGCACCATCTGTGCCTCGTTCGCACACGCTCTCTTGGGGACCCGTTAACGAGTTCTTCGGCCCCCGCCACCTAGCCTCGATCGACGTCAGCCGTCGATCGCAAGGAGGTGTGAGCCGTGGCGCGACGTTCGAAGCTGGGATTGCTCGCGACGGGGACGGTCGTGGCCGGGGTGCTCGGGGTCAGTGCCGCCGCTCTGCCCGCCGCCGCGCAGCCTGCGGCCGTTCCCTCGTACAACCACATCTTCGTGATCGTCGAAGAGAACCACGGCTTCAGCGATGTGATCGGACACCCCGACATCGCCCCCAACCTGAACAGCCTCGCGAGCACCTTCGGCCTCTCCACAAGCTACTTCGGCATCTCCCATCCGAGTGAGCCGAACTACGTCGCACTGCTCGGCGGCAGCACCTTTGGGGTGAGCAGTGACGACGCGTACTACACACAGTCCGTCGACAAGCCCAACCTCATGAGCCAGATGGACGGCGCCGGGATCTCCTGGAAGGCGTACCTCCAGGGGCTGCCGCACCCCAACTACCAGGGCATCTGCTACCCGGCCAACTGCAACGGGTCGCCCGACAAGGACCCGCTGTACGCCAGCAAGCACGACGGAATCCAGAACTACACCACCACGCGGACAACCGCGGACTGGAACAGCCAGGTGCCGATCCAGCAGCTCAGCAGCGACATCAGCGCGAACGCGCTGCCTCGGTTCGGCTACATCGTGCCCACCGAGTGCGACGACCAGCACGGTGACCCGCCATTCTGCCTCGACGGCGGCAACGCCGGTGGCGCCGATCCCCAGGACAACCGCCTGCTCCAGCAGGGCGATCAGTACCTCGGTCAGCTGGTCTCGAGCCTCACCAACGCGCCGTTCTGGGCGAAGGGGAACAACGCCATCGACATCACCTATGACGAGGGCGACGACAACGCCGGCTGCTGCGACGCCGGCTCCAGCGACCCCAACGGCGCCGGCGGTGGGCAGGTGGCCAACGTGGTCATCACCAGCCATGGGCCGCGGCACGTGCAGGACAGCACGCCGAGCAACCACTATTCGTTGCTGAGCACTATCCAGCAGTCGTTCGGCCTCGGCTGCCTCGAGAACTCGTGCGACACGGCGAACGTCAAGCCGCTGTTGGCGCTGTTCGCGGTGACAGGGTCCAAAGCCTTGGGCACAGGCGTCATCAACCCCACACTCCAGGCCACACCGACACCCACGCCGAACGAACCGCCGACGCACACGACGCTGACGCCGTCGAGCGGCGGCTGGTCGGTTGATCCGGCGGCCTCGCTCGGCACCGGCGACAACAGCCTGGGTGCCGTGGCGGTGACGTCGCCGACCGACGCATGGGCCGTGGGCAACTTCCTGCCCGACGACCCCACAAGCAACCAGGACGCGACGCTGACCCTGGCCGAACACTGGAACGGCTCCAACTGGACGGTCACGCCGACGCCCAACATCGGGCCGAACTTCAACACGCTCTTCGGCGTCGCCGGGTCCGCGGCGCATGCGTGGGCGGTGGGCCTGAACCTGGACTCGGCCTTCGATGACCGAGCCCTGGTGGAGACCTGGGATGGCTCGGCCTGGTCGGTCACGAGCGTTCCACAACCCGGCAGCCAGCGCGACATCCTCTATTCCGTGGCGGCGGAGTCGCCCACCAATGTGTGGGCGGTCGGCGATCAGCAGGGCAGCGACGGGCTGTTCCAGACCCTTGTGCTGCACTTCGATGGGTCCACGTGGAGGGCCGTGCCGGCGCCCGACCCGGGTTCGGGCGGCAACCATCTGTACGGCGTGACGGTCTCCGGTGGGGACGTCTGGGCGGTGGGCGAGCAGATCGGCGCCGGCGGGTTCGACAGCGCGCTGATCGAGCGGTTCGACGGCTCGTCCTGGCACCTGGTCAACAGTCCGGCGGCTTCGGGCGCCGCTGCGTCCACCATGCTGTTTTCGGTGACCAGTGGCGGCGGTCAGGTGTTCGCCGCGGGCCAGAGCGAGGGCTCGCAGAACGGCGCGGCGCCGTTCGTCGAGGATTTGACGACCGGTGGTGCCTCCGTGGAGACGCTCCCCGAGGTGCCGTCCAAGTGGAGCGAGCTCTGGGGCATCGCCGCCGACACGGATCATGTGTGGGCGGTGGGCACCTTTGTCGATCCAGTCACCGACGCCAACAACGTGATCGTCATGCGCCGCGATGGAGCCAACGGCTGGCATCTGGTGGGTGCGCCCGATCCCGGGGCCGCTGACGGCGGGAGCCAGATCCTCGGTGGCATCGCATCCGCCGCAGGGCTGACCATCGCGGGCGGCAGCTACGACACCGGCGGCAGCCGCCTGCCCCTGATCGAGGCGAACACGGCGGGCTGACCGGCGCCTCGCTCGCCGCTACCATCCGTCCGGATGACCGGAGGGGCGGCGACGAGCGGCGTCCGGTTCGAGACGAGCCCGTGCGGCGCGTTCAGCCTCGCCGAGGCCAACCGGCGCTTCGGCGGCTGGGTCGAGGAACGTCCCGGCGAGGAGCCGGCCGTCGTCATGGCGTTCCCCGTTGAGGGCTGGGACGTGTCGGCGGCGGTGGTTCTGCGGCAGCGCGCGGATGCGACCGTCATCGGCGAGATGGTGGTCAGCCCCGGCGCGGCGGCCGAGGCCGCGGCGCGAGCATGGCGCCAGGCGCTCGCAGTGCTTTCGCTCGACGTGGACGGCAGGGGGTTCGCCGCGGTGGGGGAGGCCGACCCGGTGATCGGCGACCTGCAGCGGCGCTACCCCGGGCTGCGTCCCGTCCTGTTCCACTCGCCCTACGAGGCGGCGGCCGCGTTCATCATCGGCCACCGCATATCGATCGCCCAGGGGCGCGCGATTCGCACGCGAGTCGCGTGGGAGCTGGGCGGCCTGCTCGAGACGCCGGCCGGCCCGGCGCATGCGTTCCCTCGACCACAGGAGCTGCTGCGCCTCGAAGCGCTGCCCGGTGTGCCTGCTGCCAAGGTCGAGCGCCTCCACGGCGTGGCGCAGGCCGCGATGGACGGGCTCCTGGATCGTGAGCACCTGCGACGCCTTCCAGTTGAAGATGCGCTGGCCGAGCTGCGGCGGATCCCCGGCATCGGCCCGTTCTTCGCCCAGGGCATCCTGATGCGCGGCGCCGGCCTGGTCGACGCCGTGACCGACGACGATGTCAGCGCGCAGGCGGTGCGGCTGGCGTACAGGCTGCAGACCCCGCCCTCGCAAGCAACCCTCGCCGGGATCTCCGACTCGTGGCGCCCTTACCGGATGTGGGCCACGGTGCTGCTGCACGTGTGGTTTCGCAACGACGCCGGCGGCCCGGTGCGCGCGAGGCGTCGCTGACAGACAAGCCCGAAGCCGCGTGGGCCCTGTGGCCAGGGCAACACCGGAATGTGTGACCGCGATCACGCCGGGCAGTCACGGGTCATCGAATCGCAAGGGAGCCGGTGCAACGCTCAGACATCGTCGCGGCGTGTGTCTTCAGCGACAGCAGCGTCATGCAACAGCAAGGAAACCGGTGCTAGGCTGACGTACGTTCGCGCAGTCGGCGGTGGGGCCACGAGCTGCGTCTCTTTCTGTTCGGTCTCCCTCCCTCGCGGCGGCTGCTTCGGCAGCCGCCGCTTTTTTGTCCGCCGCGACATCAGCGCGCGTGCGTCACGCTAAAGAAAGAATGCGGCCGCAACATTGCGCACACCATGCAGCACCTCCACATCACCCACGACTAGTTCCGTGCGCCGTCTCGTCTCGCGCCGCTTTCTGATCGCGTACGCGGTCATCGCCGCGCTGCTCGTCACCGGTGGTGTGCTGCTGGCGCGGCAGGGCGGGGCGTCGGTGCAGTACCGAACCGCCGTCGCCACGATGGGAACGGTCACGCAGTCGGTGACGCTCTCGGGCAACCTGGCGTCCGCCGCGGAGAGCGACCTCGACTTCACCGCGTCCGGGCGCGTGAACGCCGTCAACGTCGCCGCCGGGCGGCAGGTGACCGCCGGCCAGGTTCTGGCCACACTTGACACCAGCAGCCTGCAGGCGGCGCTGATGCAGGCGCAGGCGACGCTCAGCTCGGCGCAGGCAAAGCTGTCCCAGGACCAGGCGGGCACGACACCGAGCTCGCTGGCGCAGGCGCAGGCGCAGGTGAACAGCGCGCAGGTGTCGCTGCAGAACTCGGAGACCGCATACAACGACACCGTCACGGTGAACCAGGCGTCGATCAACCAGGCGCAGGCGCAGCTGGCGCAGGACCAGGCGGCCGAGCAGACCGACTGCAGCGCCAGCCCGCCGGCGGCACAGTGCCCGGCGGATCAGCAGAAGGTCAACACCGACCAGGCGACGCTCTCCGCGAACCAGGCCAAGTCACAGCAGTCGAATGACCAGGCGATGGCGCAGGTGAACGCAGGCAAGGTGTCACTGCAGAACGCGCAGGCGTCGCTGGCCGCGCTCGAACAGGGTGCCACCTCCCAGCAGCTGCAGCAGGACCAGGCGCAGGTGCAGATCGATCAGATCGCGGTCAACACGGCGCAGACAAACTTGAACGGCGGCACCATCACCGCGCCCGTCGCGGGCATGGTCGAGGAGGTCAACATCGCCGTGGGACAGCAGGTGTCGGCGGGCTCCTCGTCGTCGAGCTCGAACGGGTCCGGCGCCGGAGGCACCGGTGCGAGCAGCTCGTCGTCATCGTCATCGTCCAGCTCGTCCTCGAGCAGCTCGACCAACATCGTGCTGACCACGCCGGGCCTGTTCGAGGTCACCGGCAGCGTGAGCGACGCGCAGGTGAACGAGATCGCCGTGGGTCAGCCGGCGCAGGTGCTGCCGGCGGGGTCGCAGGAAGCGGTCACGGGCAAGGTCACAGCAGTGGCCGCGGTGGCCACTGTCACCTCCGGTGTCGCCACGTTCCCCGTCACGGTGACACTGTCTGGTACCAACAATTCGCTGCGCTCCGGCATGTCCGCGTCGGTGAGCGTGATCGTGAACCAGGTGGTGCAGGTGCTGACGGTGCCCACCAGCTCGGTGCACACCACGGGGTCGGGGAGCACGCTCGAGGTGCTCGTGAACGGCCAGGCGCAGACGCGCGCCGTCACTGTCGGCGCCTCGGACGCCAACCGCACGCAGATCCTCTCCGGCCTCAACAGCGGTGACCAGGTGGTGATCGCCACGATCACGGGAACGGTGCCCACCAGCAACAACGGCACCGGCGCTCGTGGTCTCGGTGGCGGTGGCGGCCTCGGCGGCGGTGGCGGCGTGTTCATCGGCGGGGGCGGCGGCCGCGGTGGTGGGGGCGGTGGCGCCGGCGGCGGGTGAGCCGGTGACTGCAGAACCGGCGGCCCCCGAGATCATCCGCCTGGAAACGGTCTCCAAGGTCTATGGCAGCGGCGACGCGGCCGTCAACGCGCTCGACGACGTGTCGCTCAGCATTCGTGAGGGCGACTTCGTCACGGTGATCGGTCCGTCGGGGTCGGGCAAGTCGACGCTGATGCACATCCTCGGCTGCCTCGACATCCCCACCACCGGCCACTACCGCTTCGCCGGCGAGGACGTGTCGCGCATGTCCGAGGTGCAGCTGGCGCACGTGCGCAACCGCCGCATCGGGTTCGTGTTCCAGCAGTTCCACCTGCTCGCCGGCATCCCCGCCTGGCGCAACGTGGAGCTGCCGTTGCTCTACCGGCGCGCGAGCGAGCGCCGCGCCGCCGCGATGCGGGTGCTGGACCAGGTGGGCCTCGCCAACCGCGTCGACCACCGCCCCAACCAGCTGTCCGGCGGGCAGCAGCAGCGCGTCGCCATCGCCCGCGCGCTGGTCACCGATCCCACTGTCATCCTCGCCGACGAGCCCACCGGCAACCTCGACTCGCAATCCAGCCGTGAGGTGCTCGGGCTGCTGACCAGCCTGCACGAGGCCGGGCACACGATCATCCTGATCACGCACGACCCCAACGTCGCCGGCATCGCGCGCCGTGTGCTGGTCATGAGCGACGGGCGTCTGCACGAGGAGGCGCGCGCAGCATGAGCCTGCTGCGCACCTTCGAGACCGGGATTCGTGGCATCCTCTCGCACCGTTTGCGCTCGGTGCTGACGACGCTGGGCATCCTCTTCGGCGTCGCCGCGGTGATCTGCACGGTCGGCATCGGCACCGCGTCGTCGCAGTCGATCACATCGCGCATCGCGGCGCTGGGCACCAACCTGCTGACGATCACTCCGGGGAGCACCAACGCCGGAGGCGTGTTCGGCGGCGCGGGCAGCGCCAGCACGCTGACGATGTCCGACGTCAACGGGCTGCGCGACAAGTACGACGCACCCGACATCCAGGCGGTGGCGCCGGTGGTGCAGACCACGGCAACGATGGTGAGCACGGCGAGCAACTGGCGCACCACCGTGCAGGGCTCGACGCCGGACTGGCTGACGACCAACGCGCGCACCATCGGCACCGGCAGCTTCATCACGTCGAAGCAGGTGTCGCAGCACGCGCAGGTGATCGTGCTCGGTGCCACCACCGCCGCGGAGCTGGGCGTGAGCGTCGGCGACTCGATCACCGTGTCGAAGATCCCCTTCACCGTGATCGGCGTGCTCCAGTCCAGCGGCGGCCAGGCGTTCACCAACGGCGACGACCTCGGCGTCGTGCCCATGACGACAGCGCAGGACGTGCTCACGGGCGGCGCGCCCAACTCTGTGCAGCGCATCCTCGTCAGCGCCACCAGCGGCGACACCGTGGGCTCCGCGTACATCGAGGCCGACCAGCTCCTGCTGAACACGCACGGCATCACCAATCAGGCGAGCGCCGACTTCACCATCACCTCGCAGAGCACGCTGCAGAGCACAGCGCAGTCGGTGACATCGACGCTCACCATCCTGCTGGCGTCGGTGGCCGCCATCTCGCTGCTCGTGGGCGGCATCGGCGTGATGAACATCATGCTGGTGTCGGTCACCGAGCGCACCCAGGAGATCGGCCTGCGCAAGGCGCTGGGCGCCACGCCCGGTGACCTCTTGCGGCAGTTCCTCATCGAGGCGGCGACGCTGAGCGTTGTGGGCGGCATCCTCGGCGTGGGCGCGGGCCTCCTGGCCTCGCTGCTCATCCCGCACTTCACCAGCATCGCCATCACCG
The DNA here is from genome assembly GCA_036378495.1 of Candidatus Dormiibacterota bacterium. GTDB lineage: Bacteria > Chloroflexota > Dormibacteria > Aeolococcales > Aeolococcaceae > JAFALX01. The sequence goes on along the minus strand of DASUWI010000008.1, from coordinate 10,220 downwards.
TCACCGCGGCCCCCGTGATCATCGCGGTGGTGGTTGCTGCCGGTGTTGGCCTCATCTTTGGTGTGTATCCCGCGGCGCGGGCCGCAAGCCTGGCACCCATCGAAGCGCTGCGCGCCGAATGACTCACGGAATGGAGATACCGACATGAATCGAGCCGTCCTCTTGCTGATCGCCGGCACCGGCGCCCTGGGCATCGCCGCGTGCGGCAGCGCCGCCGCCGGCACCACCGCGCCCAAGGCGTCGGCGACCCCGTCGGCCGGCGCCCGGCGGCTGGGCAACGCCGCCGCCGGCCAGCTGGTGCAGATCAACGGCCAGACGCTGATCCTCAGCAACGCCAACGGCGACACGACGGTGGCGTACACGAGTTCGACAACCATCAGCCAGACGAGCACGGCGACCTTCGCCGACATCACCACGGGCGTCTGCATGACCGCCACCGGGACCAAGGACTCGAGCGGCCACGTCACGGCGTCGTCGGTCACGGTGCGCAACGCCGCCAACGGCAGCTGCGCCGGCAGCGCAATCTTCGGCGGCCCGGGCGGCCCGGGCGGCCCGAATGCTGGCACGCGCACCCCCAACCCCAATCGCACGCCCCCGCCGCAAGCCGCGAACATCGGCCGTGCCAACGGCATGGTGACCGCGGTGAACGGCACGTCCGTGACGGTGCAGCCCGCGACCGGCGCGAGCGTCACCGTGACCGTGCCCACCACCGTGCGCGTGAGCAAGACCGACACCGTCGGCGCGTCGGCGCTGCAGACAGGTGAGTGCGTTGCCGCCGTGGGCAGCACGAACTCGGCGAAGGTGGTGCAGGCCCGCTCGCTGACCATCGTGCCGGCCGGACCGAGCGGCTGCTTCACTGGCGCGGGCGGCGGCTTCTTCGGCGGCCGCGGCGGTGGTGGCGGAGGAGGAGGAGGAGGGTTTCCGGGCGGGGGCGGAGGCTTCCCGGGTGGCGGCGCCGTCGGCACCTGAGCGTTTGCCCCGCCCCAGTGGTGGGAGTATGAAAGACGAGATGCGGGTGCTCGTGGCCGAGGACGATCCCGGCCTTCGTGAGGTGCTGACCCAGGGCCTGGAGGAGGCCGGATACTTCGTCGACTCGGCGTCGGACGGCGCCGAGGCCATCGACCTGCTGCGCTTCTACGAGTACGACGTCGCCGTCGTCGACTGGCGCATGCCGGCGGGTTCCGGCCTCGAGGTCGTCTCCTGGGCGCGCAAGAACAACCATCAGGCGGCGATGCTCATGCTGACCGCGCGCGACACGCTCAAGGACCGCATCGCGGGCCTCGACGCCGGCGCCGACGACTACCTGGTCAAGCCGTTCGACTTCGGGGAGCTGCTGGCGCGCGTGCGTGCCCTGCAGCGGCGCCCGCGCAACGTCGACGGCCCGGTGATCACGCGCGGCGAGCTGGCGCTGGACCCGATGCGCCGCACGGTCCTGGTGCACGGCGAGCCGGTGGGCCTGACGGCCACCGAGTACAGCATCCTCGAGCTGCTGATGCGGCGCTCGCCGGCGGTGGTCGACCGCAAGGCGATCGCCGAGCATGCGTGGCGCGACGAGACGCAGCCGCTCGGCTCCAACGCCATCGACGTGCAGCTCAGCCGGCTGCGGGCGAAGATCCCCAACGCCGGGGTGCGCATCGTCACCGTGCGCGGAGCGGGGTACAGGCTGGAGGCGGCGTGACCGGGCGTCAGCGCGTGAACCGGCGCCTCGAACGCGTCAATGTCGCGTCGCTGCGCGTGGCCTTCGCGGCCACCGCCGCGTTCGCGGTTGTGTACGCGATCGTGGCCGCGCTCATCGTGGTGCTGGTGACCAACAACCTGCAGTCGCAGCTCGACTCACGGCTCATGCAGAACCTGGCCGAGCTCCAGTCGGTGCCGGATTGTGCCCACATGTTTGGGGCAACGCGTGCCGCTGCGATCAACAACACACGCGTCCCCTACGAATGGATCAACGACAGCAATGGCAACAACGTGTGCACCAACACGCGAAACCCGGATCTGCCGGCGGCGGCGCGGAGTGTCGGCACGCCGACCACGCTGACCGTCTACAACGTGGACGTTCGCCTCGTGTCCGCGCCCGTCGATGGCGGCCGCGTGGTCGTGGCCGAGTCGCTCGACACGGTGACGCAGACCCGCGACACCATCGCGTTCACCGAGTTCATCGTCGGTCTGGTGCTTCTGGCCGTGGCCTTCGTGGGCGCGCTGTACGGAGGCCGCCGCGTCGGTGCTCCCATCGAGATCGCCCGGCAGCGCCAGATGGAGTTCACGGCCGACGCGTCGCACGAGCTGCGCACGCCGCTGTCCGTGATCGAGGCGCAGACCAGCCTGGCGCTGGCGCACGACCGCGACGCCGCCTGGTACCGCAACGCCTTCACGCGCGTCGGCCACGAGAGCAAACGCATCCGCGGGCTGGTCGAGGACCTCCTGTGGCTGGCGCGCGCCGACTCGTCGCCGAAGGAGGAGCACAGCGACCCGGTGGAGGTGGGGGTGCTGGCCGCGCAGACCGTCGACCGCTTCACCGCGGTGGCCGAGTCGCGTGGCATCACCATCGGGCTGACGGTCGGCCCCGGTCCCCACATGGTCACCGGCTCAGCCGAGTGGCTGGACCGTCTGCTTGGCGTCCTGATCGACAACGCGTGCAAGTACGCGCCCGAGCAGGGCCGTGTCCGGGTGAGCGTGGTCAGCGACGGCAACCGGGTGCGCGCCATGGTCGAGGACTCGGGCCCCGGCATTCCTCCCGACGAGCGGACCCGCATCTTCGAGCGCTTCCACCGCGGCACCAGCGACAAGCCGGGCGCCGGATTGGGCCTGGCCATCGCCGACGCAGTGGTGCGCCGCACCCACGGCCGCTGGGAGGTGGGCACCTCGGCCGCGCTGGGCGGCGCGAGTGTCGGGGTGAGCTGGCCGCGGGTGGGATCGGGCTCACGCGATACAGTCCGTGCCGACGCTTCGCCGCAGCCGGCGCCGGCGCCGTCACCGGCCTCGGCGCCGGCCCCGAGCCCTCCGCCCGCCTGACGTGGCTGACGCGTTCGGAGCATCGGCCGCGGCCGCCTCGGGGCCCGGCTCAGAACTCAGAGGTGGCGCCAGGGAGGTGGAACCTGGCCCTGGGCATGGCATAATGGCCCAGTTGGTGACATGATCTTCCGAAACGACCGGTAGCTGAGGAGAGTGGCATGGCCAGGGGTGTGACGGCGGCGCTGAGCGCGGGGGCGGCAGTATTTGCCTTTGATCCCGAGGCCGGGACCCCCCCGAGCCGGGCGCTGCACGTGCTCACCGTGCGGCGGCGCCTGCCCCAGGGAGAGCTGGAGCAGCGGGACCGGTTCACCGACGCCGCCGGCCGGGCGGTGGAGGAGGCGGGGGTCGATCTCGGTGGCCGGCGCGGGCGCGACGCCTCGCGGCTGCGGCTGGTGGAGATCGACGACGCTCCGGGCCGCAGCCGCGCGGTGACCGTCTGGTACTACACGACGGCCCCGTTCGCCAAGCTGCCGGGCCCGGGTATCTGGTCGGTCTCGGGGCGGGGCCTGCGCCTCGACGGCGAGGACGGGGCCGCCTTCCGCGCCGCCCTGGAGCGCCTTCGCGGCGACACCCGGCAGCTCGCCGGCGCCGCCGCCCTGCTGGGTGACGTCTTCACCGGCGACGACCTGCTCCGCCTCCACAACGCGCTGCACGGCGGCCCCGAGGGGAGCGAGCGCACCTTCCGGCGCCGCATCCAGGAGCTGCGCGACGCCGGGGTGCTGCGCACCGTCCGCGACAGCGAGGTGGCCAGCCTGCGGCTGCGCGTGCCCCGCTTCCGCTCGCCGGCGGGAACCGGCGGGCGGCCGCCCGAGCTGCTCCGCTACTCGGGCAGCGGCGGTGAGGGCGAGCAGCTGGCGGCACTGCGCGCCCGCCGGGCGGGCTAGCCTCCAGCCTGCCGCGCCCCGCCGCGCGGATCAGCCGCTAGCCTCGCGCTCCGAGGAGCTCCTCGAGGCGCTCCATGCTCTCCGCGAGGCCGCCCTCCATGCCGGACTCGATCATGCCGTCGCGATCGCCGACCGACTCGAACACGGAGTGGATCGTGATGTTGGTTGCATCACCGTCGGCCTCGAACGCGACCGTCTCCAGCGACACGTGCCCGGGCATCCCCTCGAACTCGAAGGTCCAGGTGATGCGCTCCGGCGTGACCACGTCGTGGAACACGCCGTGGAAGCCGAACTCCTGGCCGTCGGCGCCGCGGTTGGTGAAGCGCCACGACCCGCCGGCCCGCGCCTCCAGCCTGTCCACGATGGTCTCGTAGCGGCGCGGGCCCCACCACTGGGTGACTGCCTGCGCGTCCGTGTACGCCCAGAACACGCGATCGCGGGGGGCGTTGATGCGTCGCGTGATCCACACGTCCTGGACACCCGGCTCGGCGACCACGCGCAGCTCGTTCACTGCCGTCTCAGTCATGGCGTTCCCCTTTGTGTTGGTCGGTTCCTCTGTCTGTTCCACGTTCAGGCGATGGCCGTTCCACGAACTCGGCCAGCCGGTCGAGCCGCTCCTCCCACATCACGCGCCGGTCGCCGATCCAGCGTTCGGCGGCGCGTAGGGCGGCGGGCTGGATCCGGCAGGTGCGCACCCGCCCGGCCTTGGACGAGGTGATCAGGCCGCCGGCCTCGAGCACCCGGAGGTGCTGCATCACGGCGGCGAGCGATATGGGCAGCGGCTGCGCCAGCTGGGTGACCGACGCCGGACCACGGGCCAGGCGGTCGATCAGCGCCAGGCGGGTGGGATCGGCGAGCGCCGCGAAGGCTCGGTCGACCGGAGCAGGCATTTGGTTAAGCATTGCCTTAAGTATAGGCAGAGCTCGACCCAAAGGTCAAGCGTTTGCTTAAGTTAGCCCGTGTCTGCTTCCCAGGGTGCCTCGCCGCTGGAGAGCACCAGCGTCACCGGGCCGTCGTTGGCCAGCTCCACCTGCATGTGGGCGCCGAAGCGGCCGGTGCTGACGCGCAATGCCTGCGTGCGCAGGGCGGCGACGAAGCGCTCGTAGAGGCGCTCGGCCAGCGCGGGTGGCGCCGCGTGGATGAAGGAGGGCCGGTGGCCGCGTGAGGTGTCCGCGTGCAGCGTGAACTGGCTGACGACGAGGACGGCGCCGGCCGCAGCACGGACGTCGAGGTTCATTCGTCCCTCGGTGTCGGCGAAGATTCGCAGTGTCGACACGCGCTGTGCCAGGTGGTCGGCCACGGCCTCGTCGTCGCCGGGTGCCACCGACAGCAGCACGCAGAGGCCGTGCTCCATCTCGCCGGTTGTGTCGCCGTCGGCCGTGACCCTGGCCCACGCGACCCGCTGGACGACGGCCCTCAATCGAGGAAGCGCAACCCGCGCCAGATGCGCATGGCCTCGGCCTCGGCCTCGAGAAAGCTCGGGCGGGAGTCGCGCATGCCGTGCACCAGGAAGCTCCAGCTGCGCCGCTCGGGGTCGCTGCCCTCGGGGGTGCCGAAGGCGCTGGCCAGCGCCCGCGGTGGGTACATCTCGATGCGGCCGCCGCCGCGCAGCCGTTTGCAGATCGGGCGGCGCACCAGAATCGACTCGAGCGCGGCGCCGTCACGCAGCCGGCCCGTGCTGAGCTCGATGTGGCGCAGCTTGGCGATGGGGTTGTCGGGGTCGCGGATCACCGCGTCGATGGCGAAGCGCTCGGAGAGGTCGCGGAGCATGAAGACGAGCGCCAGGGCGTCGGTCTCGTCGCCGGCGACGCGCATGAAGCCGGCGGCGGAGAGCCGGCGGCGGCCGGGCTCGGTCTCGTGCGCGGCGGCGTTCTGGAAGTACAGCTGCGCGAAGAGCGCGGCGGAATGCCGATCCGCGAGCCAGGGCCGCTGGTCGCGCCACTCGCGCGAGCCCGCCAGCTGTTCGAAGCGGGCGTGCAGCCACTCGCGGCTGGAGGGGTGCAGGCCGTACAGACGGACGTGCACAACGCGGCCCATGTGTGGATTCTACGGGCGGCGCAAACGGCGGTCTCCGCCGCCGCGCCGGGGGCGAGTGGAGCCGGGGGGAGCCGGTATGCTGAGCCGTCCGCGCCGAGGTAGCTCAGTTGGTAGAGCACAGGTCTGAAAAGCCGAAGGGTGAGCGTCCCCACACGTTCGCACCCGTCCGCTAATCGGCACCTTGTATTCGCGCCACGCCCACCCCACGGGGCCACGGACACCTATGGACGCGCACGGACATGCGAAGACCTGGATTTGTCCGCAGCGGAAGGTGTCAGGAAAGGTGTCAGGGGCCGAGGCCTCGCACAGGTTCATGATCACGATCAGGAAGTCCGCGATGACCGCCTCGACGATGTCGGGGTGAGAGGCCATCGCACGGAAGTCAGAGCGTCGCTGCTGGCGCGCGAACTCAACGTCACCGTCACGAGGGTGAAGATCGGTACGAAACCCGCGCTGTGCTGGCAACAGCTCTCCGATCCTCGCCTCCAGCCGACGCATGGCTGCCTGGACGCGGGCGCGACCGATCAGGGCATCTCAGACTCGGGAGCTTTTCCTTGGCCGTCCGCGTGGTGCTTTCGCCCGAAGTTCGGCATGCTCCTCCGCGCTGATAAGGCCATCCTCTTTGGCCGCCTCAATAGCTCGCCGTGCCCGAGCGCGGTCCGGCCGTTCGGCGCTGTCGTACCAGCCCTGGGCTTCCGAGACACGCCGGTAGCTCGCCTTGTCTCGGTAGACGGCTAGCGCCTCAGCAAGCACGGCCGGCGTCAGCCCACGCCGACGCTTCGGGAGCCTGGTGCCCGTGGCAGAGTGCCACCAGCCGACGTAGCGACGAGCGAACGTCTCGACGTCGATGTGCGGGATCGAACCGATGACGCCGGCGGCGGCGGGTGGGCGCGGCAGCCCGTCAGTGTCGTCCACAAGAAGGACGCCGGGTCCGAATTGCGCCCACCGTAGCCCGGATGACGCTGCAGGCGACCGGATCGTAGCCTCGCGGCAGACGGGGCGACCACTCTCGTCGACATCGAGGACGAGCTCAACAAGGTGCTGGGTCGCCCGTTCGAGCTGGCTCATGAGGCTGTCGTAGTCCTGGTCACTCTCGTCAAGCCAATCGCGTAGCCGAGGCGTGCGGGCCGGCTTCTCGCCGCGAGGGCCGGGATCACCGCCTCGAAGGTATCGACATCGCACACGGGCGGGCAGGCTGACCGCCAACCAGGGAGGCGAGGCAAAGACTCCGGCCGCGTCCTTTCGGTCCACCCGCGCCAACGGAGCCCGCGCAATGGCTCCCTCGACATACCACCGCGAATCGAGCATCCACCGGCCGAAGTTACCGAAGCGCTCGAGCGTCGCGGTGACCGGCTTTGGCGCCCACGGGCTCTTCTGGGGAAGAAAGGGTCCGTTATCTCGTCGCATATCTCAGGGTTTATCGTACCGTATTTATTGCACCATCGCCCCATGGCACCAGTGCTAAGAGCCCCCGAGCAGGACGAGGTTGTGCTCCTTACGCTGGCCCGTGGCGCAGGTAGATCCGGTGAGGGTCGACGACTTCGCATAGCTGCGAGCATGTCCCTCGCGGACGTCGCCCGGAGTGTCGGCGTCGGGGCTAGTTCCATTGCGCGGTGGGAAGCCGGAATGGTTCGGCCCACTGGTCCGCGAGCGTGCCGATATGCCTTGGTGCTCGCAGAGCTTGCGGCGTTGACTGAGGTGCCCGCGTGACTGGATATGTCGAGCCGCCGATCACCGATGATCGCGTGCTCTTGTCGATCTCGGAGGCGGCGCGTCTGCTGAGCATCAGCAGGAGCACGTTGTACTCGTTGCTTGGCGATGGTCAGTTGCCCTCGGTTCGGATCGCGTCGCGCCGGCTCCTGGCGCGCAACAGCATCGACGAATTCGTAGAGAAGAGAAACGCGCGGCCGGTTCCAGTCGGCCACGCGTTCGCGGAGGTTGCTGGTGTCACAGCTCGCTCCGTCTCTTAGTGTACTTGCCTCAAGAGCCGGCGGTGTCCGGATCTACACCATCGACGAGGCTCGGGCTCGCGCGGGGCAGACGATGGAGTCGCTCCCTCTGTTCGGATACGACGGATACATCTTTCGCGGCGGCTCGCACCTCCTGGCCGGCTGGTGGCGCTTGGGAAAGACCGAGCTGATGGCAGCCGCGATCCTGCCCTGGCTGCGCAAGGGGCTAAGCGTCACGTGGGTCACGGAGGAAGCCTCAAGCATCTGGGCTGATCGGTCGTACGCCTTCGACGATATCTATGAGCACATCCCGTGGGATCGGCTTCGTCTCATCGACGCTCTCAGCGCTCCCCCGAATGAACTCCTCGATGCGGTGAAGGCCGATGACGGCTGGGACGTCCTCGTCGGCGACACGTTGCAAGAGGTCTGCGGCGTCACGTCGATGAAGGACGACGACGCTGTCCGCGCCGGCGTTGGTCCGTGGCTCCGCGCACTCCGCGACGACCGGCGAACGCTGATCTTCCTAGCGCAGCACCGCAAGCAAGAGGGCGATTCCGGTCACCGCGTCATGGGCAGCGTTGCTCTGCCTGCGATGTTCGACAACGTGCTCGAGCTGCAGGCCGTTGACGGTCACGAGCGCCAACGGCGCTTGAGTGTACGTCGGCGCCGTGAGCAGACACCACCCCTGCTCCTCGAAATGGATGAGCAGGATCGCATCAAGGTCGTGCCAGACGGTCGGCAGCGATCCCGTGTTGACGCCGAGCAGTCGGCACTGGCAATCGTGACCGCTGCGACGAACGCCATGACGACGGCCGAGGTCCGCCAACAAATGGCCCCCGCCCCGTCACGCGATACGGTGAGCCGTGCGCTGCTGTCGCTCGCTCGAGCCGGAAGCATCCTGCGTGATCCGCCAATTGGGGAGGACGCGGAGCGCAAGACGGTCAGCTGGCTCCCGCTGAAGCAACTGGATCTGCCGCAGAATTCCTACCCCCTATCGGGGGAATTCGCGGCGGCAGATGACGTTGCTGCAGATTCGGCGTCCGAGGCCACCTACTGATGAGCCCACTGGAGCCCCTCAGCCGCGCCGGCCTCCATGCGACGCTGCGCGCCGACGGGCGCATCTCCGTTGGACCGCGCGAGCGAATCACGCCGCAGCTTGACCGCTTCATACGGGCGCACCGCGATGAGCTCTACGCGGCGCTGAGTACGCCGCCATGGGATCACGACCACGCGCACAGCGCGATCGCGGACACGCTGCAGCGCATCGAGGAGCACTTCCCGCAGGACGCGCCGATCGGGACGACCCACGGCGATCAACGTCTCGCGGACCTACATGAGGCCGTCAACACCGCAGCTCGACGCTGTGACCGTCGGGCGTTCGACATCGCCCTTGACGCGTACGAGCGCCATTTCCTGTCGACCTATGGGCCAGCGACACAAGACGACAGTCGCGGGCCAGCCGGGCAAACGATGCGTGCCTGCGCGCGTGTGCGCGCGACAGCGGGGCCAGCGACACAGGTTTGGCACACCTGTGCCGGAGGCACCGCCGTGAATATGAATCGCACCCCGGAGGGAACGGTTGACACCCTTCCTGACACCTTGGAGGCGTTCTCATGACGGCCGCGAGGCGCAAGGGCAGCCGCTTTGAGCGCGACGTCGCCACGTACCTGGCGGAGCACGGGTTCCCCGGGGCCGAGCGCCGCGTGATGGGTGGCAGCAAGGACCGCGGGGACATCGCCGGCGTAACGGGCTGGGCGCTCGAGTGCAAGGCGACGCGGGATGTTGACCTCGCGGGCGCGACCACAGAGGCGAAGGCTGAGGCGCGCAACGCCGGCGTCGTCGACTACGCGGCCATCCTCAAGCGACGCAACCACCCCGTTGCCGGCGCCTACGTCGTTCTCCCGCTCGACCGCTTCGTGCATCTCCTGAACCGCGAGCGTCGTGTGACCACGATCGTCGCTGCGGGGGATTCGGCATGAGCTGGCGCAACGCACGCAACCTCGCCGCCGACGGCACGGTGCCCGAGTCGACGGCCCACAAGTGCTGCAAGGCTGGCTACACGTCAGAGGAGCGCGCAACGGCCGTTGCCCGGCGCACTCGCTTCGGCTATGACGTACGCCCCTATCGCTGCGCTTGGTGTAGCCGTCGCTTCCAGACGGCGATCTTTCACCTCTCATCGAACGGAGCCTCCCGCAACCGCATCGGCGACATCGTCGGGTGGCAGCGATGAGCGGGCGCGGCTACAAGTGGGCCGACGCCGAGCCTGGCAACCTGCTCGCGCTCCGACACGGTGCCCGCAGCGAACGGCTCGTGAGCGCGAAGGCCGACGAGCTGCTTG
>DASUWI010000007.1:0-17543 GCA_036378495.1 Candidatus Dormiibacterota bacterium | reverse complement strand
GGCGCGCTGCACGGTGACCTGGGCGTTTCGTACCAGACCGGACAGCCGGTCTCGCAGCTGCTGCTCAACCACGTCCCTCCCACCCTCATCCTGGCCGGCGGCTCGCTGCTGCTCACCGTGCTCATCGCGGTGCCACTGGGGACGTGGGCTGCGATGAATGCCCACCGCTGGCCCGACAGCGTTTCCCGAATCTTCGCCGTCGGGTCGGCAGCGCTCCCCAGCTTTTGGGTGGGCTACCTGCTGATCATCGCCCTGGCCATCCTGCTGCCGCTGCTGCCGGCGCAGGGGAGCGACCAACCGAGCTCCTTCGTGCTCCCGGTGCTGACCCTGACCATCGCGCTGGTGGGAGTACCGCTGCGGCTGATCCGCGCCGCAGTGCTCGAGCAGCTCGGTCAGGACTACGTCCGCTCGGCTCGCGCGCTGGGGCTCGCCGAGCGCCGCGTGATCCTCCGCTACGTCCTGCGCAATGCGCTCAACCCGGTGGTGACGTACTTCGGCCTCATAGCCGCGATGCTGCTGAGCGGGGTGGTGCTGGTGGAGACGGTCTTCGCTTGGCCGGGGTTGGGGCTGGCCGCCACCAACGCCATCACGGCGCGCGACTACCCCGTCCTGCAGGGGTTCGTGCTCGTGGCGGGGACGGCGTTTGTGCTCATCAACCTCGCTGTGGACATCTCCTACGTGGCCCTGGATCCGCGGGTGCGCATCGGAGCAGGCAGTGTCGACGTCGCGGCTCGGTAGCCTGGGAGCGCGACTCGGGATCCGGCGGTCCGACGCGGACCTGTGGATCGGGAGCGCCCTTACTCCGGCTCGCGGGAGCACCTGGCGCCGCGCCAGATCCGACCGCGCGACGATCGCCGGCGCGGCGATAGTCGGGGTGCTCGTGCTGCTCGCCGTCATCGGGCCGCTGCTCGTCCGCCATGATCCCACCGCGATCGACCCGCTGAACGCGCTTCGAGCACCGAGACTCAGCTTCCCGTTCGGCACAGACAACCTCGGCCGCGACATCCTCTCGCGCGTTCTTGCCGGCGCCCGCGTCTCGATCTCGCTGGCGCTGCTCACCGGAGCGGCCATCGTGATTGTCGGCGTCGTGATCGGCGCCATTGCCGGGTACTTCGGGGGGCTCGTGGACTCAGTGGCGATGCGCGTCGTGGACGTCCTGCTCGCGTTTCCAACGCTTGTGCTCGCGCTGGCAATAGCGGGGGCGCTCGGGACCGGGTACCGGACACTTGTGATCGCGCTCGTGGTGACGTGGTGGCCGAGCTACGCCAGGCTGGTGCGCGGCGGGGTCCTGGCGGAGCGCGAGCGCGAGTACGTCGATGCGGCACGCGGAATCGGGGCGCGACCGCGCCGTCTCATCTTCAGGCACATCCTCCCCAACACGCTTCCGCCCGTGATCGTGCTCCTCAGCTTCGACCTCGGATTCATCATCCTGGCGATCGCGGCCCTCGGCTACCTCGGTGTCGGGGTCGCCCCGCCCACTCCAGAGTGGGGGACGATGGTGGCGGACGGACGCGAGTACGTGTTCAGCGCGCCGCAGATGATCGTCTTTCCCGGCCTTGCCATTGCCTTCAGCGTGGTGGGGTTCAACCTTCTCGGTGAGGGCTTGCGCAACGTCCTCGACCCTCACGACAGCAGCCGCCGGCCGGCCAAACCGGGGCGTCGAGCGGCGGCGAGCGCAACGCGCGTCTCCACGACATCCAACCCGCTCACGACGTACACGGAGCCCCCGCTGCTCGAGGTGGCGGATCTGCACACGCGTATCAGGCGAGCCGACGGGGTCATCGAAGCGGTCGACGGCGTGTCATTCACCGTCGCAGCGGGCGAGGCCGTCGGGCTCGTCGGCGAGTCCGGCTGCGGGAAGTCGATGACTGCGCTGTCGATTCTTGGCCTGCTGCCATCCGGCGCGGAGATCGTGCAGGGGCGCGTCGCCCTCGGTGGGCAGGACCTCACCGCGCTGCCGCCGCGGGCGCTGCGGAACATTCGCGGGGCTGACATCTCGATCGTCTTCCAGGACCCGATGAGCTCGCTCAACCCCACCATGACCATCGGCGAGCAGATCGCGGATCCGGTTCGCGCGCACCGCGGTCTGTCCGCCTGGGCTGCGCGCGAACGCGCGGCCGAAACCCTTGCGCTGGTCGGCATGCCGCGTCCCCGCGAGCACCTTGACGACTTTCCGCATCAGCTCTCCGGTGGAATGCGGCAGCGCGTGATGATCGCGTGCGCGCTCGTCTGCGAGCCGAGGCTGCTGATCGCGGATGAACCGACGACGGCCCTCGACGTGACCATCCAGGCGCAGATCCTTGCTTTGCTGGACGAGCTTCGCGGCCGGCTGCAGATGGGACTGCTGCTCATCACTCACGACATGGGCGTGGTCGCGTCGCACACGGACCGCGTCATGGTGATGTACGCCGGGCGGGTCGTTGAGTCTCTCCCCAGCCGCCGGCTGCTGACGTCGGCGCGTCACCGATACACGCGAGCGCTTCTTGAGTCGCTGCCATCGCTCGACGGCGCGCGATCTGAGTATCTCTTCACGATCCCGGGCATGCCACCCACGAGGCCGGGCAGCGAGCGCGGCTGCGCCTTTCAGCCGCGCTGCGCACATGCGATCGAGCAGTGCGCTGCCGAGCGCCCACCGCACCAAGGGGACGCGACGCACTGGCACGCGTGTTTCAACCCAGCGCCGGCCGGCACGAAGGGTCGCGCACGGCTCGGCGCCGACACCCAGACACGGCAGTCAGCGTCCGTGCCGACCGCCACGATTGCCGCGCTGGACATGAAGGCGGTGAGCAAGGAATTCCGCGCGAGCGGTGTTGGCCTGCAGCGCGGGCGCACCGTGAAGGCGGTCAGCGGCGTCTCGCTCGCCGTCGCCGCCGGCTCCACGCTTGGTCTCGTCGGCGAATCCGGTTGCGGCAAGTCCACGTTGGCGCGGCTGGCGGTGGTCCTGGAGCGACCCGACTCGGGATCCGTGGATGTCGCCGGCGACACCGTCAGTGCGCTGGGCGGCGCGCCACTGCGCAGGCGACGCCGCGACTTCCAGCTGATCTTCCAGAACTCGTACGCTGCGCTCGACCCCAGAATGCGCGTCGGCGCCGCGATCGGCGAGCCGCTGACGGTGCAAGGCATCGGCGACGCCGCGCAGCGACGCGCTCGCGTCGAAGACGCGCTTCGGGAGGTCGGCCTCGATCCGGCGATCGCGCACGTGTACCCGCACGAGCTCTCCGGTGGACAGCGGCAGCGCGTCGGCTTCGCCCGAGCGTTGATGCTCCAGCCCGGCCTCGTTGTAGCCGATGAGCCTGTCTCAGCACTCGACGTTTCCATCCGCTCGCAGCTCCTCAACCTCATGCGCCAGCTGCAGAACGCTCGCGGATTGACGTACGTGCTGATCTCGCACGACCTGTCGGTCGTCCGGCACCTCGCTGACGTCGTCGCCATCATGTACCTCGGCAAGGTGGTCGAGATGGGTCCGACGGAGTTGGTGTACGACCGACCCGGGCACCCGTACACGCGAGGCCTCATCGACTCCGTGCCGGCCCTGGATCTGGCCGGCGCGAGCCGGCAGCGGGCGTCGCTGGTTCGGGGCGAGCTGCCCTCCGCTGTCGAGCCGCCGAGCGGATGCCGATTCCGAACGCGCTGCCCGCTTGCCCGGGACGTCTGTGCGAGCGTCGAGCCGGAGCTGTCACCGGGCGACGGCGGCCGTGTGGTCGCGTGTCACTTCCGCCTCGACGGCACCCGGCAGCCGCGTCCTGAGCCCGGCCGCCGGGAGCCCGCTCAGCGAACGTTTCCCGAAACACACGTGGACGACAGTGGGCGCCCGGACGCGGTGTGAAAAGGTGGGCGTCAGGCCGCCTTGGCGCGTGCGGGCCGCCGCCACCGGCTCAAAGGCAGTGGCGCGTACGAGGTGCCCAGCACCGCGGCGGCACGCGTGGCGCGAAGCAGCCGCACCGTGATCAATGCGGCGATCACCGTGGCCGAGACCAGCGCGGCAAACATCAGCGCCTCCGGCGCGCCGCCCCCGGACATGTGGCCCTGGAACACAAAGGTGCCCAGGAAGAAGAGCGGGATGGGATGAACGATGTAGACGCCCAGTGACTGCTCGCTGAGCGAGGCGACGCCGGCTGCGAGCAGCCTCGAGCGACGCAGCACGGGCGGCACCAGCGCCGCAACCATGGCCACCGCGCTGAGCACGAAGAGCGGCAGCACCGGGTTCAAGAAGGCGCCGGTCCCGCCGAGGAACGACGACGCGTAGGGCGAGCCGGGATAGTGCAGCAGCAGCAGCGCCACGCCGGTGCCGGCGGTGGCCGCCGTGGCGCCGAGCGCCAGAGGTGCGCGCCACACATGCAGTGCGCGGCGCGCTGCACCGGGCCGCCGCAGTGAGCCCCCCACGGCCACGCCGACGGCGAAGTAGCCGATCCAGAACGGGAACAGCAGCGACGCGTAGGTGAGCATCAGCTGCGACTGCCAGCCGGGGAAGACGACGTAGAGGCGGACCAGGCACAGCGCGAGCTGCACGATGAGCGCCGCCGCGGCGAGAGACCAGCGGTGGTGGCGCGGCCATATGGCGAAGAGCAGGTAGAGCTGCGGCACCAGCAGCAGAAACCAGAGATGGCCTGCCCCCTGCACCACGAACGAGCCCACGTCGGTGGCGTCCGGCGAGAGCGATCCCGTGAGGACGTCGAACACGACGAACACGGGCGCCCATGCCAGCCAGGGCAGGAGTGTCCGCGCCAGACGGCGGCGGGCAAAGCCGGGTCCGAGGCGCCTGCCCGCATACGAATACGCGAGCACGACGCCGGTCAGCACCAGGAACGCGGGAACGGAGAACCGCGCGATCTGTTCGATCGCGTGAAACGGCGCACGTGGGCCCCAGGCCGATGCGTGGATGAGGACCACGCCGAGCATCCCCACAGCGCGAACCGCGTCCGCGCCGAGCAGGCGATCACGCTTCGGGGGGTGCATCGCGACCAGGCGCGCCCCCGCGCCCGGGGTCACGGACGCTTGAGCCTGGGCACCCAGCGGAGGGCTGACCCGCGGCGCCGTGTCCCCTCCTTGGCCGGCGCAGCTTCAGGGTGGTACTCGTCCCAGATCGGGTCGTGACGCCCCTGGGCGTGATGAATCGCGGGCACCAGCACCCGCAACACAAGCACCTGGATGGCAGCCGCTACGGGCACGGCCAGCAGCGCACCTATGACGCCTGCGAGGGCGCCACCGATGAGCAGAGCCAGCACCACCACGAGGGCGGGGAGCGCCACCACCCGGTTCATCACCAGGGGCACCACTGTATTCGCATCGATCAATTGGATTACCAGCATAACTGCTAGCACCACTATCGGGTATACGGGGCTGATCGTGAAGCCGATCAGCGTCGGCGGGATCACGCCGGCAACGGCGCCCACCACCGGGATGATCGCGATCAGCCCCGAGAACACGCCCAGCAGGATCGGGCTGGGCAGTCCCAGGATCCAGCTGGCCAGACCGGTGGTGACGCCGACCGCGATGCTGTTGATCATCGTGGCGCGCAGGAAGCCTCCCATGCGGAAGCCCATCTCGCGGATGACGTCGGTGGCGAGCGCCTGGTGGTTCACGGGGATGAGGTCGACGACGAACGCCTTGAGGCGGTCACTGCTCACCAGCCACATGAAGCCGACGACCAGCACCAGGATGAAGTTCACGACCAGCGACACGATCGTGCCGCCGATGGTGATGAGCACCTGCTGCGCGGTGCCCAGGGCACCGCTGACGTACGACGTGATGTTTGCGGAGAAGTTGAACTGCTTCTCGAGATGGTTGTAGAAGTCGAGAAACTGCTTCTGGTACGTCGGGAAGTTCTTCGCCAAGGAGGTCGCCTCGGTCACGATGGGCTGCACCAGGAGCGCGCCGAGCCCGGCCATCACGCCGAGCAGCACGACGTAGACGATGACGATGCCGAGTGGCTCGGGAATGCTGCGCGTCTTCAGGTAGCGGACCAGCGGCCGGATCCCCTCGGCGAAGACGATCGCCACCAGGATGACGAGCAGGATGCTGATCAGCTTGCTCAGCAGGAAGACGAGCGCCACGATGCTGAGCACGATCAGCGACGCGACGACAAGCGTCCGCACGCTGACCGGCGGGCGGTCGCTCTGCCGCCGGCGGCGCTCCATGAAGCCGAGCGGTCCGGAAGCGTCCGTGCCGCCTGGCGTATCGGGCGTGTTCGCGCTCACCGCTGCAGAGTAAGGCCTGTTTCGGCCTATAGACTGCCCGCGGATGAGGCTGCTCGAGTACCAGGCCAAGCAGCGCTTCGCCGCCGCGGGCATCGCGGTGCCTCAGGGGCGGCTGGCGCGCACGCCGGCCGAGGCCGGAGCCGCGGCCCGCGAGCTGGGCACGGTGGCCATCAAGGCGCAGGTGCCCATCGGCGGCCGGGGCAAGGCCGGCGGCATCGCGGTGGCGCACACCCCGGAGGAGGCCGAGCGCGAGGCGGCTCGCATTCTGGCGATGGACATCCGCGGCTACCCGGTGCGCAGCGTCTGGTGCGAGACGGGGCTCGACATCGCGGCCGAGCTGTACCTCGGCATCGCCCTCGACCGCGACCGGCGGCGGCTCGTCGTGATCTTCTCCGCCGCCGGCGGAATGGAGATCGAGCAGGTGGCCGCGGAGGCACCTGAGCGCATCGCCAAGCTCTGGCCGGACCCGTTCGCGGGACCGCTGCCGTTCGAGCTCCGCGCGCTCGCCTTCGCCGGCCTGGGCGGGGCTCCTGACCTGCGACCGCGGGCGGGTGCGCTGGCCGCGCAGCTGGCCACGCTCGGAGATCGCCTGTACCGGCTTGCCGTCTCCCTCGACGCCGTGACGTGCGAGATCAACCCGCTGGCGCTGACCGGCGAGGGCGCCCTCGTCGCAGCCGACGGCAAGCTGGAGATCGACGAGAACGCCGAGTTTCGCCAGCAGGACCTGATTGCGGAGCTGCGCGGGGAGGAGGAGCCGGACGACGCCACGCTCAGCGGCGCCGATCCGCTCGAGGTGGAGGCCCGCCGCCGCGGCCTGACGTACGTCCACCTGGGCGGCAGCGTCGGGGTGATCGGCAACGGCGCCGGCCTGACCATGAACACCGTCGACCTCGTCAAGCAGCAGGGCGGCGACCCTGCCAACTTCCTCGACATCGGCGGCGGCGCCGGCGCCGACAAGGTGCGCAACGCGCTGGAGATGGTGCTGCTCGACCCGCAGGTGCGCGGGGTCTTCATCAATGTGTTCGGCGGCATCACCCGCGGCGACGAGGTGGCGCGGGGCGTGATCGCCGCGCGCGACGAGCTGCACCTGACCACGCCGCTCGTGGTGCGGATGACCGGCACCATGGAGGAGGAGGGCCGCCGGCTGCTCGAGGCGGCCGGCATCGTCCCGGCGACAAGTCCCACCGAGGCCGCCCGCAAGATCGTGGAGCTCACGCGAGCGACATGAGCGTGCTCATCGGCCGCGAGAGCCGGGTGCTGGTGCAGGGGATCACCGGCCGGGAGGGACGGTTTCACACCGGGCAGATGCGCGAGTTCGGCACCAACGTCGTCGCCGGGGTGTCGCCCGGCAAGGGTGGTGGCGACGTCGACGGTGTGCCCGTGTTCGACACCGTGGCCGATGCCGTGCGTGCGACCGGGGCGGACGTCGCCGGGGTGTTCGTGCCGCCCGCGTTCGCCGCCGACGCGATCATGGAGGCGGCCGCGGCGCTGCCGCTGGTCATCTGCATCACCGAGGGGATCCCGGTGCTGGACATGGTGCGAGCGCGTGAGCTCGTGGCCGGCCATGGCGCGCGCCTGGTGGGGGCGAACTGCCCGGGCGTGGTCACCCCCGACCAGTGCAAGGTGGGCATCATCCCCAACCACATCAACCGCCCCGGGCCCGTCGGCATCGTGGGGCGCAGCGGGACGCTCACCTACGAGGTGATCCAGGGTCTGAGCCAGGCGGGCATGGGGCAGAGCACGACGGTCGGCGTCGGCGGCGACCCCGTCCTCGGCCTGGGGTTCACCGAGGTGCTGCGGCTGTTCCAGGAGGACGCCGAGACGCGCGCCGTGGTGCTGATCGGCGAGATCGGCGGCTCGGACGAGGAGGCCGCCGCAGCGTGGATCCAGGAGGTGGGGTTCGACCGGCCGGTCGTGGCGTTCATCTCGGGCCGGACGGCGCCCGAGGGAAAGCGCATGGGTCACGCGGGCGCGATCATCAGCGGGAACACCGGGACGGCGCAGAGCAAGATCGACGCACTGCGAGGCGCAGGGGCGAGCATCGCCGACACCCTCGAGGACGTGGTGCGCCTGACGCGCGCCGGGCTCGAAAGCGGGGGCAGCGCGGCCGGCTGACAGACCCCTCGTCACTGTCCGGCCCCGGTCCGCGGCCGCCCGCGACACTGGGGCTCACCGATGTCGAGCCGCCCGCCGGGGTCCGTCAGCGGCGCCCGTGCCGAGCTGCTGATGGTGCTCGTGCTCAGCGGGCTCTGGGGTGGCTCGTGGCTCGTGCTGACTGCGGCCGCCTGGGTCGCCGGCGGCCATCCCTCCGTGGGCCCGCTGGCGTTCCTCGACCCGGCGCGGATCGCGGCACTGGTTCGCGGTGGGCTCGGAGCGGCGGTCTGGGAGCTTGTGGGCGCGGGGGCGGGCACACGGCCGGCCGTGTTCTGGCCGGCGTTCGGCGGGCTCGTTCTCGCCGTGCCGGGCGCTGTGCTGGTTGCGATGGGGCGCCCACGTGCCGTGATCTCGGCGCACCGGCGGGCGGGGCGCATCCGCACCGTCTCGCACTGGGCCCGGCGGCGCGACATCGCGGGGCTCTCGAGCCGGACAGCCCGGGCCGGGCGATTCATGCTCGGCACCATGCGGCGCCGTCTGCTGCTGACGGAGCGTGAGACGAGCGTTCTCGTCGTGGGTCCCACGCGCTCGGGCAAGACCACGTGTCTCGTCGTCCCCAACCTGCTCGACTGGCGAGGGCCCGCGGTGGTCACCAGCACCAAGGGAGAGCTGCTCGCGCTGACCGCCGCTCGCCGTCAGCGTCTTGGACCGGTGTACGTGTACGACCCCACCGGCGAGCTCCGTGATCGCGTGGCCAGCGTGTCGTGGTCGCCGCTCACCGGGTGCGCGGACCTGGACCGTGCCTGGATGGTGGCGGCGTGGCTGTGCGCCGGCCTGCAGCAGGGGACGAGCCGCGGCGACAACGACTGGGCCCACTGGGCGGAGTCGGGCAAGCTGCTGATCGCACCGCTGCTCTTCGCTGCCGCCAACACCAGGCACACGGTGGTGGACGTGCACACCTGGATCCATGCCTTCGACCTGGTCACGCCCTCGGCGCTCCTCGAGGAGATGCTGCACGACTCCCACCCCGCCGCCGGCGACGCGGCCCGCGCGCTCACGATGATCGCCTCGATCGATCAGCGTCCCGAGCGGGAACGCGGCACCGTGTTCTCCACGGTGATGCGCATCTTCAACGTCTTCAATGAGCGCGCGGTCGCCGAGTCGGCGGAGACGAGCCGGTTCGACCCGCGGGCGTTCCTGGCGCGCAGCGGCACGCTCTACCTCTGCACCCCGCGTCAGGCGCCGGAGCGCATCGCGAGCCTCTTCGTGGGGGTGCTGATGACGGTGGTCACCGAGGCGTACGCGGTGGCCGAATCCTCACCGGCGGGACGGCTGTCCGCGGACCTCGGGCTGTTCCTCGACGAGCTCGTCAACGTGGTGCCCATCGAGGATCTGCCGCATCTTGCATCGCAGGGTGCGGGGCGGGGCGTGCTGCTGCTGTCGATCGTGCAGGACCTGTCCCAGCTGCGGTCGCGGTACGGCGTGGACCGCGCGCACTCGATCCTCAACAACCATCCCGCGAAGCTGATCCTGCCCGGGATCAGTGACCCCGAGACGGTGGACCTGCTCTCGCGGCTGGTCGGACGGCACGCGGTCACCGACGTGCAGGTCAGCCGCGGCGGCGACGGCCGCGTCACTCGTGCGTACACGGTGCGGCACGACAGCCTGGCCACGCCGGATGCGCTGCGCCAGCTCGACGCCTCCAGCGCGGTCGCGCTCTACCGCGGCCGGCCGCCGATCCTGGTGCGCCTGCGTCCCTGGTATCGCGTCGCCCGCTACCGGCGGTGCGCGGCGATGCGCTTCTTTCCCGGCGCGGAGTACGTCGGGACGCGCGGCGGCCGCCACGCGAGGAGCATGCGCCACTGATGTCTTGAACAGACTACGCGGTGGCCGCCGCCTCGACCATTGCCTCGAGCGATGCTGTGGCACCACGCTGCCACGCAGCCTCGTAGCGTTCGCCGCCGATCGCGCTGCGGGCCGCGTCGAGGTACCGGCGGTTGAAGCGATCGTCAGGAGGATGCGCGTGCATGGCGATCTCGGCGCGCACAGTGCGGGCGGCGCCGGCCAGCATGGCCGCGCGCTCCGGGTCTGTGTTCGCGCAAAGCACGGATGCCGCCTTGAGGCCTTCGGCGATGCCCCAGCGATCGCCCAGCTCACGCGAGATCTGGATCGCGTCACGAATCCGGGTGGTAGCACCTGCGGGATCGCCGGCCTCCAGCGAGCAGTACCCGAGCTGTATGAGGGTTCGCGCCGCGAAATGACTGTCACCGAGCGATCTGTAGTGCGCCAGCGCCGGCTCGAACTTCGACACTGCTCCGGCCGCGTCTCCCGACGCAAGCAACGCCGTTCCGAGGTTGAGCAGCGATGTGGCAACCAGCCAGCCTGACCCCGTCGATTCGGCGAGCTCCAAGGCTTCGCGGGCATTATCGATTGCGGCGCCGGTCCGCTCCTCGGCGAGCGCAGCGATGCCGACGAGCGTGAATCCGTTGCGTCGGCTGGCGGTGTCGGAGTCGGTGGCGAGCCGAAGGATCTCCGCTCCGGCAGCGGCAGCCTGCTGATAGTCGCCATCGTGATACGCGAGCCAGCCCGCACCCCAGAGTGCTCGCAGGCGCACGCCGGCTGAGCCTCCTGGTATCGCCAGCGCTTGCTCGAGCAATCGCTTTCCCTCGGCAAACAACCCAATCCAACGCCAGAACATCCACAGCGCCGCGACGAGGCGCAACGCGACCTCGGATTCGCGATGCTCGAAGCCCCACTCGAGTGCCGCACGGAGGTTGCTCTCATCGGCGAGGAGTCGCTGATGCCAAACGTGCTGCCCCCCACCGCGCAAATGCGGCTCGCCTCGCTCCGCGACCGCGGCAAAGTGCTCCGCATGTCGACGTGCGAACTCCGCGATCTCGCCACGCTCCGCAGCGAGCTCGCGCGCATAATCGCGCACCACGTCCAGAATCCGATATCGACCGTGGGGCGCCGCTCCTGGCTCAAAGACGATGAGGCTCGCATCCACGAGGCTGCTCAGCGCGTCGACGACGCGGCTGTGATGGTCTGTCCATCCCGGGCCTGCGACGGCCGCGGCGGCATCCACGTCGAAACCGCCACGGAGCACCGAGAGAGCGCGCAGCTGACGCTGCGCGCTGTCATCGAGGAGCGCGTAGCTCCAATCAAATGCCCGGCGCATGGTGCGATGGCGGTCAGGGCCGTCGCGACGTCCCCGGCTCAACGGCTCCAGCGGAGCGGCGAGCGACTCGACCAGCTCCGCGAGGGACATGTGCTGCGCGCGAGCAGCGGCGAGCTCGATCGCAAGCGGCAGACCGCCGAGCCGCGTCGCTATCAACACAGCAGCGCTGCGTGTCGACGTGTCCAGCGGGAGCCCGGGCGCCGCCGATCGTGCTCGTTCGAGAAACAGTTCCGCTGCAGGTGGCAGGTTGGAGCCGCGCACAGCCACCCGCAGCGGGTCCAGCCGAACCACAACCTCATCACGCAGGTTCAATGCTGAGCGGCTCGTGACGACGATGTGCACGCCGGCGCACGCGCGGACGAGCTCGGCTATGGCGGACGCCGCTTCAAGGACGTGTTCAAAGGTGTCAAGGATGATCAGCGCGCGCGCGTCACCCAGCCGCAATCGCAATGCGTCCAGCGGATCCGGTGTGAGACGAGGCCCGACGCCGTCGGCGACGAGGCTCAGCACCTGAGCTGCCTCAGCGACCGCCGAGAGGTTCACAAAATGTATCGCTGACGGCAATTCCGGTTCGAGCTGCTCCGCCAAAGCCAGGGCCAGCCTTGTCTTGCCGACTCCGCCCGCGCCCACCACAGACAGCAGCCGGGTGTCCGGGTCGCGCACCAGCTCGAGGACTGTCGTGAGTTCGTGCTCGCGTCCGATCAGCCGGCTGCGTGTCACAGGCAGACGCGATCGGGTGAGCGCTGCGATCGGCTCCACCGGCACGGCCTCAGCACGAGCCGTACCAGCCGCGTCGGTAAGAAAGGCTGAGAGCTGCTGCTCGGGTACGCGAAGCGCTGCCGCGAGCCGTCGTGCTGTCGCCGGGTAGATGCGGGTGCGCAGCCCTCGCTCAAGGTCGCTGACGCTGCGCTCGCTGATCCCGGCGGCCTCAGCCAGTTCCGCCTGCGTCATCCCGACCGCCCGTCTCCGGGCTCGCACCTGGGCTCTGAACCCCATGTTGTCGACCGCCATCACGCCTCGGGTGTCGATCGTAGCTCCGGGACTGGCGTGGCTCGAACTCGGTGGTCAGTCGGTGGGCTGACGTCGTGGCGTTTCCGCGGTGCGCGCGCAACGCTGCAGCGATCAGACCGGCAAGCCGATACGGAGGATCGACCGATGGCAGATCAGAACAACAAATCGCTGGTGCGGCGCTACTACGACGAGGTGTTCAACCAACGCGTCCCGGGGCTCGTGGATCAGCTGGCGGTCGAGGATTACGTCGAGCACGACCCCTTTCCGGGGCAGGGCGACGGCCGTGCGGACCTCAAGTCGCGCGTACAGCTCATCCTCGACGCGATGAACCCGCTGCGGTTCACCATCGAGGATGTCGTGGCCGAGGGTGACCGCGTCGTCGTCCGCTGGGTCCAGCACGGTGCACAGACCGGATCCTTCATGGGCATACCGCCAACCGGTCGCGAGTACACGATGGCGGGAATCGACGTGCACCGGCTGCGTAATGGCCTGCTGGCCGAGCACTGGCACGTGGTCGACCTTTTCGGTCTCCTGCAGCAGCTCGGCGCTATTCCCGCAACATCCGCGGCGGGCGGGTGATGTGTCGCCGGGGTGCAGGGGTCGTCAGGGATGAGCACGCTCGACGCCAATAAGGCGCTGCTGCGCCGCTACAAGACGGGCATCCTCAACGACCGTGACCTCGACGCGCTGGAAGAGGTGGCGTCGGTCGACTATGTCGACCACGCCGCATTTCCCGGCCAGGCGCCCGGACTGGCCGGGCTCAAACAGCGAGCACGGCTCATCTGGCGCACATTCGATCCGCGCTGGACCATCGACGACGTGATCGCCGAGGATGACATTGTCGTGTTGCGCTGGCATCACACGGGCCGCCACCGGCGTGATTTCGCAGGCATTCGCGCCACAGGCGCGAGCTGCGTCATCAGGGGCATCGACATGTACCGCGTTCGTGACGGGAAGATGTGCGAGCACTGGAACGTGGTCGACCTGTACGAGCTGTGGCGCGCGAGCAGTGCCGCGGCACATGGAACTTGTCCGATGCCCCCTGGAGGAATCGAACCTCCCTCAACCGGTTAAAAGCCGGCTGCTCTACCGATGAGCTAAGGGGGCGGGAGTCGCCACGCGACCACCGTGGCGTCGATTGTATGACCGTGCATCGGCCGCACCGGCGGCGCCGCGTCAGGAGAAGCTGCCGATGGCTCCGTCGATGTCGGCGACGATGCCGGCCGATGACTGCGGTGTCGATTGCGGCGACAGCGCGACCCCACGTGCCACGTCATACCCCGGCCAGTAGCTCTCACCGGACACCGCCGGCGCACCACCGAACGGGTGCAGGCCGCCCCAGCCGTCGAGGATGTAGCCGCTGCTGCCGCTGAGCAGCGCGACCCCGCGCGCGATGTCCCATCCCGGCCACTGCGCAGCCGTGCTGAGAGTCGCGGAGCCGAACGGATGGAGGCCGCCGTACGCGTCGAGGACGTACCCCCCGCTGCCGTCGGCGAGCAGCGTGATGCCGCGAGCAACGTCGGTCGACCACGTCTTCGTGGGTACGAGGCTCGGTGCGCCACCGAAGGGCCAGACATTGCCGTACGCGTCGACCACGTAGCCGCTGGACCCGTCCGCGCGCAGCACGATGCCGCGAGCCAGATCCTGGCCGGGCCAGTACCCGGTGGCGGCGGTAGCCGGCGCCCCGCCGAAGGCGTGGATGCCGCCGAAGCCGTCGAGGATGTACCCGCTGCCGCCATCGGCACGGAGGACGAGACCGCGGGCGATGTCCCACTCCGGCCAGCTCGCGCCGGCGCCGGCGGAGAGCGCGGGCGCGCCACCGAACGCGGCGAGGCCGCCGAACCCGTCGAGCAGGTATCCGCCGCCGTGCCCCGGCTGATAGGCGACGGCGCGGATCGGCGGAGAGACGTGGAAGGCGGCGGGCGCGGAGGGACCGTTGACGGTGACACCCGCATCCATCAACGGCTGGAACGCGATCCCGCGGGCGGTGTCGTGGCCGGCGAAGTACGGGCTCTGCGGGAAGTCGGCCGGCGGCGCGCCGCCGAACGGATGCACACCGCCCCAGCCGTCGAGGACCCAGCCGGAGTTGGCCGGCACGTGCGGGTTGGGCGTGGCCGTGGCCAGCGTCACGGCACGGGCGATGTCCCATCCCGCCCAGTACCCGGTCACGGCCACCGGCGGCGCACCACCGAATGGGTGGAGCGCCCCGTACCCGTCGAGGACCCAGCCGCTCTGGTCATCGGCTCGCAGCACGAGCGCCCGCGCGATGTCCCACCCCGGCCAGTACGCCGAGACGGCGACGGGCGGGGCGCCACCGAACGGATGCAGTCCGCCGAACCCGTCGAGCACGTACCCGCTGTGACCGTCGCTGCGCAGCACGACGCCGCGGGCGATGTCCCAGGCCGGCCAGTAGGCGGTGACGCCGACCGGGGCGGCGCTGCCGAAGGGGTGCAGTCCGCCGAGGCCGTCGAGCACGTAGCCGCCGGAGAAGTCCGGCAGCAGGGCCATGCCACGCGCGATGTCCCAGTTGGGCCAGTAGGCCTGCACGGTGAGCGGTGGCGCCCCGCCGAACGGGATCACACCGCCCCAGCCGTCGAGCGTGTAGCCCGAGACACCGTCGCTGCGCAGCGCCACCGCGCGCGTGGGCCGCGGATTGTCGAGCCAGCCGCGCAGCGGGAGTCCGAACGATCCGCCGGGATCAACTGTGGAACCGCTGTAGGGAAGGCCGAACTCGGCGTTGAAGCTGTTCTGGCTGACCACCCACACACGCTGTGCGGCCGTGTCGATACGCTCGACAACACCCACGTGGCCCGTGGTGTCAGCGGCGGTGGCGCCCCACACCATGATGTCGCCCGGTCTGGGCAGCGATCCCGAGCCATTGCCAACCGCCACCAGTGGCACGGGCAGCCGCGGGCCCACGTCGAACATGTTGTAGGCGTTGCCGTTCCAGCCGGCGCGCGACCATGTGGCCGAGCCACCCTCGTTCCACTCCAGGTCGGCGACGCGCACGGCAAGCTCTGTGCACTGAAACTGCAGTCCCCAGCGGTCGGTACCGTCGGTGGGGTCGGCGCCGCGCCAGCACGACGATCCGTCCCAGTTGCTGTACACGTCGAATGTGGCGCCGCTGGTCGACACGGGGTTGCCCATGCCGCCTGCCCAGGCACCGCCGCCGATGATCACCGAGCCGTAGGGATGATCGGAACAGCGATCGTTGCCGATGATGCCGGGCGCTGGGGCACCCGCAATCGCGAGCGGTGCCGATCCGGCCACGAGTGAGCCGGCTGTGTCGCCGAGCGCGACGATTGCGGATGGTGCGATGAGTGTCAGCGCGGACACAACCAGCCCGAGTGCCGTTCGTTTGTGCCAACTCAGGCGTGTACGCGTGCGCTGCGTCAACCCGTGGTCCTGTGCTAGTCCGTCGCCGTCCGTTGCATGGTCGGTGCGGGCTGCACAGCCGTGTTTGATGCAACGGTAACAACACCGTTGCGGACGCGATCAGATGTCGAGTGTGTCGAGTGCGGCCAGAAGCCGGCGCACCGAGCGCGTCCAGGTGTACGTGGACGCTCGTGCGCGCCCTGCAGCAGCGAGTGATGCGCGCAGCCCGGCGTCGCTGAGCATCGTCTCCAGGCCCGCCGTGATCGAGTCCTCGCGCAGCGGATCGATGTGGATGCCGGCGTCCCCGACCACCTCCGGCATCGCCGAGCGATCGGACACCAGCACGGGCGTGCCGCAGGCCATCGCCTGCAGCGGGACGAGTCCGAAACCCTCGTACAGCGCGGGGTGCGCCAGCATCGCGGCGCCGCTGATCAGCGCCGGAAGCTCGCTGTCGCCGAGGCGGCCGGGGACGCGCACCACGGGGTCTCCGCGCGCGCGCGCGGCGTCCAGCGCCGACTCGATGTCTTCAGCTCGCCAGCTGCTGCCGCCCGCGAGCACGAGGGGATGCTCCCGTTTCAGGGCGGGAGCCAGGCGCCCGTAAGCCCGCACCAGGCGGGCCAGGTTCTTGCGCGGTTCGATGTTGCCGAGAAACAGCACGTACCCGGGCGACAAGCCGATACGGCGCAGCACTGCGTCGACCTCGTCCGCAGCTCGGGGGAAGAACACGGTCTGGTCGACACCCAGCGGCATCACGACCACCCGCGCCGGCTCCACGTCCAGCGCGTCGATCAGCTCGCCACGTGAGAACTCCGATGGCGTCAGCACCAGGGCGGAGCGGCGAATCCAGCGCCGCGCACCCGCGCGCAGCCGTCTGCCCGTCCGCTGTTCGACGGTGTCCGGGTGACGCAGGAACACGAGATCGTGAATGACAGTGAGCGCGGGTGAGCGCAGCAGCGGCCAGTTGCCGAAGTTCGGGAAGAGGTAGACGCCGCGACCGAGAAGAACGTCGAGCGGCGGAAGCACCGGCAGGCCCGACCAGCGATCGTACCCGCGCAGCGGCAGCGGCATTGTGACGCGCGGCACCTCTCCCAGCCCGCGACTCTGCAGGCGCGACGCGCCGCGAAGCGGCACGATCAGAACGACGCGCACGCGGCGCTGTGCGTCGCGGTCGTGCAGCAGAGCTGTGATCAGGCCGTGAGCCGCGTGACCGACACCGCTCTGATGCGGCGCACAAACCGCATTCGCTTCGATGTAGAGCCGCGACCGCGCGTCCGCCATGTGTCATCACATGGTACGTGGCGCTGCATCGCGTGCCGCTGCATCGCGTGCCGCTGCGCACTCCGCCGCCGGTCTTCACCGGCGTCACGAAGGATCACTGCGGTGCGACGACCCTGTGGCGGCCACAGAGTCGCGCGCGCGTCGTGGCCTACGCTGCCCAGAGATGGGGGCGTTCTCTCGGGGTGCCGCACTGCTGTCCGCGCTCGTGCTCGCGGCGGGTTTCGCAGGACAGTTGCACGCCGCCGCCGCACCGGGCACGCTCAGTTACGCGTGGACGACAACTG
The DNA here is from genome assembly GCA_036378495.1 of Candidatus Dormiibacterota bacterium. Lineage (GTDB taxonomy): Bacteria > Chloroflexota > Dormibacteria > Aeolococcales > Aeolococcaceae > JAFALX01. Next base: position 126 of record DASUWI010000007.1, on the reverse strand, counting down.
TTTTCAAAACATCATCGTCCAGCGCGCCTTCGACGATCTCCGCCGAACCGTTCGCCGGCGCCACCGTCGGCGACCTCTTTGGCGATGGACGCAAGGAGATCGCCGTCGGGCTCCCTGACGGCAGTG
>DASUWI010000006.1:0-33984 GCA_036378495.1 Candidatus Dormiibacterota bacterium | reverse complement strand
CGGCCACATGCATCCGCTCCTCATCACATTTCTCGACGACGGCGAGGCACTCTGGGGCGAGCTCAGCTACAAGGTCGACTTCTACGAGCCGTCAACAATCGAGCAGCTCGGTGCCACTCTGGAACGCATCCTCGCGGCGGCGGTCCGCGACTCATCGATGCGGCTCTCCGCGCTGGCTCCGGCGTTTCCCAGCGGCGCGCGGGAGGTTGCCGTTGGCCGGCGTTAGTGCGATTGGCTCGATTACCGGGACGCCCCGGGGAGTGGTAGGCTGGCACCTAGGCGGGGTCCATACGCGGGAACCCGAGAGGCAGTCGGATGGGGGAAGATCGGGATGCCGTCGATCTGCCTTGAGCGTGCGGTCGCATGCCGGGCATTGATATGAGTGCGGGCGGCGACCGAGACGGTAGCGTGGCGTTGCTCGGGCGATCCGCCGCCGGCCCACACCTCGACGCCTTTCTGCCCGCGGCCGTGCGGACACCCGGGACGGCGACGCTCGTACGGATCGGCGACGTTGTCATAGGCGGCCCGCGGGTTCCGGTGCTGGCGGGGCCTTGCGCCGCCGAACCTGGGTACCTCGACCACGCGATTGCGGTGGCCGAAACCGGCGCTGCGGTGCTGCGCGGGTGCGTGCTCAAACCTCGAACGCGCCCGCAGTCATTCCAAGGACTGGGACACGAGGGAGCACCGCTCCTCGACGAAGCGCGGCGGCGGACGGGCCTGCCCATCATCGCGGAGCCGTTGACGGTCGAGGACATCGATTGGCTGATGCCTCACACCGACGCGTTTCTCATCGGCGCGCGGAGCATGCAGAACACCCCGCTGCTTCGGGCGGCAGGGCAAAGCGGCCGTCCGGTGGTGTTGAAGCGCGCCTTCTCCGCCACCTACGACGAGTGGCTCGGTGCCGCGGAGTACATCCTCGCCGAGGGCAACGATCAGGTGGTGCTGTGCGAGCGGGGCATCCGCAGCTTCGAGACCACAACGCGCAACACACTGGACATCTCGGCGATCGTCGCCTTGCGCGAGCGCACGCCGCTGCCGATCATCGTCGATCCGAGCCACGCCTCCGGGCGCGGAGCGTGGGTGTCTGCTCTCAGCCTAGCCGCCGTGGCCGGCGGCGCGGATGGGCTTCTGGTGGAGTGCCACCCCCACCCGGCCGAGTCCTGGTGCGACCCCCTGCAGGCGATCACGCCGGAGCAGCTGAGGCCGCTGATCGAGGCGGTCAACTTCATGGCGGCGGTGGTGCGGCCCCTTCCCGCGACCGGCCCCGACGCGGCCGGCAGCGCGGCGGCGGCAGCGGCAGCCGCGCAGGGGCTCGCAGCCTGGGCATCGCAGCTCCAGGCGGTGGCGACGGAGACGGTGGCCGGCGAGGCCGGGACGCGGATTGGCTCGCGTGGCTGAGACCGGCTTGCTGACCACGGCCGTCGACAGGACGAGGTTCCTCCGGCCCGACGCGGCCGCTCTGTTCCAGCGCATCCTCCTCATCACCGACGGCACCGTGACGCACCTCCTCGAGACGTTCGCGGGGGAGCGGATCTGCGTCATCAAGCTGCACCAGTCGATCGACGAAGCGACCCGCCAGGTGGACGAGCTCGAGGTGCGAGACCGCCAGCAGGTGCTGCATCGGGAGGTGCTGCTGGTGGGCTGCACCACGCGCCGCGCCTTCGTGTACGCGGCGTCGAAGATCGTTCCCGACCGGCTGAACCCGGCGGTGCGCGACGGGCTGCTCCAGAGCAGCAAACCGATCGGCTACCTCCTCGAGGAGAGCCGCACGGAGACGTTCCGGCAGATCCTCGAGGCGCGGCGCGAGAGTGCCGGCGCGTGCGGATCCTACTTCGGCATCGACGCCGCGGCCGAGGTGCTGACGCGCACCTATCGTGTGCTTGCCGGCGGCCGTCCGATCATGCTCATCACCGAGAAGTTCCCGGCCGACGCCTTCCTCCTCGACGGTCTCGTTTCTGGCATGGACGCGGGGCCGGCCGACTGAGGCAATCGCGGTTGGACGGATCTGTTGCCTCAGCGTCCGGTTTCCACCGGCGCCACCGGACGGAACCGCGTTCGGTGCACACGGCCCTGAAGGACGCGGGCAGCCAGCGCGGAGCGGTCGACCTTGCCCATCGAGGTGTGCGGGATCTCGTCGAGCACGCACAGCTCATCGGGCAGCTTGTGGCGGGCGAGCACCTCGCTGAGCGACGCCCGCACCGCGGCGAGCTCCGGCGCCGGCTGCGACGTGGGTACGACACACGCGCAGATGGCCTCCCCGAGAACCGGGTCGGGGCTCGGGATCACGGCGCAGTCCGCGACGGCGGGAACGCCGCGCAGCGCCGCCTCCACCTCCGCGCACGGCACCTTGAGACCGCCGCGGTTGATCAGCTCCTTGAGCCGTCCGCGCACATAGAGGCGGCCGTCCCCATCGAGCATTCCGATGTCACCGGTGCGGTACCAGCCGCCGGAGGCGATCGGCGGTTCGCCCCAGTACCGCACCGGCTTGTCCGCGCCGTACGCGATCTCACCGGTCACGCCGCCGGCCAGCACCTCGTCGCGTTCCACGTCGAGGATGGCCAGCCTGCCGTCAGGCGGGCTGCCCGGCGGACCGCGGAAGACTATGCGTCCCACCGATCCGAGCAGGACGTCCTCGCGACGCGTCGTCAGCGTGAGGAAACCCTCGCTGCAGCCGTAGACGTTCATGATCTCGACCCCCAGCCGCTGGTACACCGCGGCCGCCAGCGAGGGCAGCAGCGGAGCGGCGGCCGTGGGCACCCAACGCAGGCTTGCGATGGGGTGGCGGCCGCTGTCGATCGCGCTCAGCAGGAGCGTCAGGTGCGTCGGCGTCGCCGGGAGCACTGTGACCCGATGCCGGCCGACGAGCTCGAGAGCGCCCGAGGGCGAGAACCGGTCGCTGAGGACGAGGTGCCCCCCGGTCGCCAGCGCCATGAGGGACAGCTTCATGCCGAACGCGTGCGACACCGGCAGGTACATGAGGTGCACGTCGTCGGGCCCCGGCTGCAGGGCTCTGGCGAAGAACTGCACCTTGGCCCACAGCGCGGGCAGCGTCTCCATCACCGTCTTGGGAAGCCCGGTGGTGCCGGAGGTGCGGAGCAGCACGGACAGGTCGTGCGGCGGCGGTGCCGGCGCAGCCGCCGGCTTCGCGCTCCCCGGATCCAGCAGCTCCGCCAACGCCAGCTCGCCGGCTGCCGCCGGCCGCCCGTGGACGATGACGCGGGCCTCCGGGTGCGCAGCCCGGGTGGCACGCAGCGGGCTCTCGGGGTCCGCCAGGTGCCGGCGGGGCTGGAAGAGCAGCGCAGCGGCTCCCACCTGACCGACCACCGCGCTCAGCTCGGGCCCCGTGAGATCCGGGTGCGCTCCGGCGTGCACGGCGCCGCACTCCCACGCCGCCGCCATGGCGATGACGTGTTCGGGACATGGGGGCAGCTGGCAGACGATGCGGTCGCCGGTTTTGATGCCGAGGGAGCGGTATGCGCGCGCCAAGGCCGCTATGGCGCCGCCCATCTCTGCGTACGTCAGCGTCCGGTCGCTTCCGGTCAGCGCCGGACGGTCCGCCCAGCGCCGGCAGGATTCGGCCAGCGATGCAGCCACGGCTCCATCGCCAATCGGCTCCGTGCTCATCCAAGCGGCACCTTAGCAACGCGGCGACATGTCCGCACGCCCTCTAGTACGATGCGGGTGCATCGTCGTCTCGATGACGCGCAAGCAACCGGCGGGGAGGTGCCGGCGTGAAACGTCTGGCGATTGTTGTGGCTGCTGCGATTGGTGGGTTCGCGGCGGCCATCATCCATTTCACCCACGCGCAAACGGCGCAGACGTGTCTCGGTGACTACCCGCGCGACTCGTCGTACTCGGCGCACTTCAGTGGGTCCGTGACGATGAGCGAGACGAACCACACGATCGTGGTCATGCACAACGGCAGTCCCGTCAGCGGGGCGCAGCTGTGTCTGGACACGTTCATGACGGGCATGTCCGGCATGGCGATGACGACCAACGGGACCGAGCAGTCGTCCGGGCACTATCAGGTGCCGTTCCAGTTCGCCATGGGCGGGCCGTGGCAGGCGAACGTGGTGATCACCAAACCGAACGGTCAGCAGATCGGCGTACCGATAACGTTCAACGTCGACGCGTCGGGCGTCAACATAGCCGGCGCCACAGCGTCGCCGTAGCCTCGCGCCGCGCTCCCGTGCGCTCGTGAGCGACGGTCAGCGACCGCAGGTCATCGTCGTGGGAGCAGGCCCCGCGGGTCTCAGCTGCGCGCTTGCACTGCGCGCGCTCGACGTGCCTGTCACCGTGCTCGAATCGGAAAGTGCACGCACTGCCAAGCCCGGGAGCCGCGCCATCTACGTGCATGGCACCACGCTGCGCTCGCTCGACACGGTGCGCCCTGGTCTGGGCTGGGACATCGCCCGCCGCGGCATCGTGTGGCCAACGAAGCGGACCTTCTGGCGGGGGCGAGAGGTGTTCGCGCAGACGTATCCCGCGCCACCGCACGACTCGCTGCCGCCGTTTACCAGCCTGCCGCAGCGGCGCATCGAGGAGGCGCTTGTTGCCCAGTGCGCCGCGGCCGGCGTTGAGATCGTGTGGGACCGCGCCGTCTCATCCGTGACCGCCGGCGTTGACGGCGTCGACGTTCGCGACACGCGCGGCGGCGTGTGGACTGTGCAGTACGTGGTCGGCGCCGACGGCGCGCGGTCCACTGTGCGTCGTGAGATCGGGATCACGATGCGCGGGAGGCGCTCGCGCAACAGCTACGTGATCGTCGACGTCGAGGCGGACCCCGGCGACGCGCGGCCGCTCGAGCGCGTGTTTCATTACGAGCATCCCGCGGTTGACGGGCGCAATGTGCTGCTGGTCCCCTTCGCGGGCGGGTGGCGAGTGGATCTGCAGTGCCGCGTCCACGACGATCCGCAAACCTTCAGCGGTGAGCGGGCGGCGGATTGGGTCGTGGCCGTGATGGGAGAACGCTACCGAGCACGCGTCGACTGGGTCTCCACGTATCAGTTCCTGCAGGTGGTGGCATCATCATTGACCGATGCCAGTCGTCGCGTGCTCCTGATCGGCGAGGCCGGCCACCTCTTCGCACCCTTCGGTGCGCGCGGGCTCAACTCCGGCGTGGCGGACGCGGTGGCGGCGGCGCGCGCGATTCGCGCGGCACTGGCCGCGAGCGATGCCGGCGCTGCGGCTGTCTCCGTTGACGAATTTGCCCGGAGCAGGCTGGACGCGGCGCAGCGCAACCGGCGCGCCGCCGCGCTTGCCCTCGCGGCCACGGAGTCCGGTCACGTCTGGCATGTCGCCCGGCGGCGGATCGCCGGAATGCTCGCGCCGCGGGTGCGGCGCGCGGCGGCCTGGCTCGACGCCGCCCCGTACGGCCCCAGGCTGAGCGGCGGCTCGCGGGGGGCGGCGATAGGCGGTTACTGAGGCGAGCGCGTCAGCGTCAGCGCGGTGATGACGTGGGCGGTCGTGAGCAGGAACCTGCCCGCGAGGGCGTCGAGACGAAGCACATCGGTGCGTCGCCGTTCGTGCACGGCCGCCACGAAGCGGCCTGCGGTCACGTCGAGCTCGACCGAAACATCGCGATAGTCGAGACGCACCCCGGTGAGCGGGAAGAGCGCCTTGTGCACGCACTCCTTGGCGCCGAACAGCACGACCTCCGCGGGGAGGCCGTCGGCGCTCAGCTCGGCGAGGCGACCCTCCTCTGCCGGAGTGAACAGCAGGCTGCGCTGCCCGGCATCGAAGGCGGCACCAGCGCGCTCGATGTCCAGGCCGATTCCCAGCACGTCACCGGCGCCGGCGACGGCGGCGCCGGCGAGCAGCGAGGTGTGCGAGATGGCGCCGACGACGCCCGCGGGCCACAGCGGCTCGCGCTGACGTCCCGGCAGGATCGGCCCATCCCCGAGGCCGAGCGCGCGAATCGCGCGATGCGCGCATGCACGCCCGCACGCGAACTCGTGGCGCCGCGACGGCACCGCTGACGCGACTGCGCGCAGCTCCTCGGCATACATGGGGCCGCAGCCGTCGCGCACCGCCAGCAGCTCGCAGCGAACGCCGCTCGGGAACAGAGCCGCGACCTGCTGCCTCACCGCCGCGAGGTCGCCGTCAGCGCTCATGCTGGGCGACGCGCTGACCTACGATTGCGGGACGGTCGATCGATGGGAGGATTGTCATGGCGATTCAGCAGGCTGCCGGTGTGGAGCTCGCGGCACGGCTGCACGATGCGTACAACCGGCGCGATCGTGAGGCCCTCCTCGCCTGTCTTGCGGACGACGTGGTCTGGCATGTGGAGGGTGACAACCCGGCTGCAGGCGTGTACGAGGGCCGCGAGCGCGTCTGGGACGAGGTGTTCGAGCCGCTCTGGGCGTCGCCTGCTCGGGTCCAGGACGACGAGCTGCTCGAGCACGGTGAGCATGTGATCGCGCTGCAGCGCGCGCTCCACAACTTTGGTGACGGGGAGCGAAGCTGGCGGGCGGTGGAGATCATGCGCATCGCCGGGGGCCGTGTCGCCGCGCGCTGGGAGTTCACCTCGGACCGCGCCTCCCTCGACGCGATGCTGCAGCGTGGCTGCGCCGCCGCCCCCGACGTGTTCTGAGCACCCGCGCCCGCTCCCTCGCCCCCACCGGCCCTGCTGCCGAAGGTGCAGCTGCTCAGCCGGTCAGCACCGTGACGACGCCGGCGCTGCCGTCGACCCGCACCCGGGCGCCGTCGGGGATGCGATTGGTGGCGTCGCCGGTGCCCACCACCGCAGGCACGCCGAGCTCGCGAGCAACGATCGCCGCATGCGAGAGCAGGCCGCCTCGATCGGTGACCACCGCACCGACGAGCGGCAGGAGCACGATCAGCGACGGGCTGGCGGCGCCGGCGACGAGCACATCCTCGCGGTCGAGAGCCGGGAGATCCGTCAGGCGCGTGATGACGCGTGCCCGGCCCTCGCGCACGCCGGGGCTCGCGGCCAGCCCCGACAGTCCGCCGGGAACCGATGCCGGCGGCTCGTCGTCCATTGCTGCCAGGAACGTCCGAAACGCCCGCTCGGTGCGGGCCGCACCGGGCGGCAACCAGTCCAGCTTGATCGGCGACCAGGCGCCGGCCCCGAGCACCGCCGGCACCGACGCGGGGTCCGCCGCGCGGCGGCGGCGAGCCCGCAGCGCCAGGTCATCGCGCAAGCCGCCTCGGCCCCGGCTGAAAAGCGCGCGGAGCTCGCCTCGCTGCGTCTCGAGCACGTCGGCCGGATCCTCCAGCCGCCCGGCATCCGCCAGCCGCCTGCCCGCTGCCAGCAGGCCGCGGCGAAGCACGCCGGTCGCCCAGACATCGCAATAGAGGGCACGCTCGTCACGCACCCACTGCACGGCTTTCGCGTCCTCGAGCATCAGGTCGAACGCGCGCCGGGTTCTCGCAGGTAGGGCGCTGCGAACCGCACCCGCGGAGTCGGGCATCTTGCCATCGCCCTCGCCCTCGCCGCCGCTGCGCGCCACCGCCGCGCGCAGGCTGTCGGCGAGGATCTCGGGCACCTCCAGGATGCAGGGCTCATCGACGTCGCAGACGGGCCCGGCGATCCACCAGCCGACGACGTCCAGGCACCGCTCCACGGCGGGCGCGGCTGAGCCGCCAAGAGAGCGCAGCCAGTCGACCACGAAACGACTCCCGAGGCCGTGCTCCAACGCTGCGACGGCCCCGGGCTGCAGCGCGATCGCCTGCGCGAGCGTGTGCAGCTCCTGCGCGCGCAGCACGGAGCGAGGCCCGCGGTTCAGAAGGTTGAGAAATGAGAAGGCCGGAGCCCCCGTCCAGGCGGCGAGATTGGCCAGCAGGTCACCCACCGCCACCGCCGGGGTCACGTCGTAGAGGTGATGCAGATGGAGGGCTTGCCTCAGGTTCGTCCTGCACGTGGCGAGGTGCGCGAGCAGCTCGCCGTCGTCGAGTGCCTCCGGATCGACCCGGGCCGCCGCTCGGTTGGCGGCGGCCATGGCGGGCTTGTCGCTGCCGTGCCAGCGGGCGAGCTCCTCGAGCCAGACGCGGCGCTCGAACACCCGATCACTGACGGCCAGCCGGCGGCGGAGGTAAGCCGAGCTCTGCACGAGCCGCTGCCAAGCTGCATGGTCCGCGACCTCATGGTCCTGCAGCGCAGCAATCCGGCGCGGCGCCATGTACGCCCAGCCGTCGACGAACGCCCAGGCGACGTGGTCGAGCAGGAGACCGTAGGGTCGCGTGGCCGCCCGAAATCCCCGGAGGGCTGCCGCGGGGAGCAGGCTCGCCATCACCGGCGATGCCTGCCGCGGGAAGCGCCCGGTGTCGCGCGTCCACCTCCCCGGCCCGGGCGGTTCGAACTCGGGCATCGCGCGAGTCTGGCACGCGGCGTGCCACGAGGTCACGCTGCGTGCGATAGAGTCGCCCGCCAGGATAGGCGAGAAGTCTGCGGGGAAGGATGGAATGAGCAGTACGCTGCGATCGATGGCAATCGCGGTCACCGCGGGAGCGGTGGCGGCGTGTGTGGCGTCGTGCGGAAGCTCGGGCGGCGCGAGCCCGAGCAGCTCGGCCTCGGCGCCGTGCCCGGTGCAGCGCGGCGGAGAGCCGGCCACCACCGCCAGCTACGTGATCACGCTCGACGTCGGACCGGTGGAGACCATGTGGTCGCAGCAGCAGGTCGACGCGCAGCATCCGACCAGCGGCGAGGTCATGCTCGGAGGCGTGATGAGCATGGCCTCGGGAGCCAACGCCCGTCACCTGGAGGCGCACATCTGCGCTCGCGCCACCAACACCGTGGTGCGCAACGTCAATCCCACGATCACCATGCAGGACACGACCGCGTCCGGCTCGGCGCCGCAGAGCGTGCCGATCTCCGTCATGCAGGGGGTGACGTCAGGACCGAGCGACCTGCACTACGGCAACAATGTCACGGTGACCCCCGGCCACTCCTACTCGGTGACGGTCACGGTCAAGGGCGAGACGGCGACCATTCCCTTCACGGCGCAGTGATGCCGGCGGCGCATGCCGCGTGCGTCATGACGCCGTCTTCACGATCTGCAGCCCCGATCGCTGTCCGGTGATGAACAGCTGCTTGTTGGTCACCGACGTGATGCCCGTCGCAAAACCGCCGGGCGTGTACGCGAGGTTGTCGTAGACGGACTTGCGCGCGACGGCGTACGAGTTGCCGTAGTACAGCGGTATGGCGGGCAGGTCCTGCGCCAGGATGCGCTGCATTTGCGCGATGAGCTGCTTGCGCTGGCCGGAGTCGAACACTGTCTGCTGCTGTTCCGCCAGCGCGTCGAACTGTGAGTTCTTGTATCCCACGGCTCGGTTCGGCCCGGGAAACCCATGCGAGCTGAACACGAGCCGCAGGTAGTCGGGATCCGAGCTGACGCTCGTGCCACCCGGACCGGGGAACAGCGTCAGCGCCATGTCGAACTTTCCGCTCACCGTGATGCCGAAGAGCGATGGCAGGTCGACGCTCTGCACGGTGATGTTGACGCCGACGGCCTTGAGGTCGGCAACGATGAGGTCCACCGACGGCGGCACCGGCGAATTCTCCGTGTACAGCTTGAACGAGAGTGGGCTGCCGTCATGGGTCCGGCGCACGCCATCGGAGCCCTTGGTGTAGCCGGCTGCGTCGAGCATCGCGTTGGCTCCCGAGACGCTGTACGAGTACTGCGTCACCTGCGTGTAGTCCGGGTGTGACGGCGGCAGGAAGCCCGGGTTGCCCGGCGCGCCCTGCCCACCCAGCAACCGCTGGACCATGTCGCTGCGATTGATCGCCGTGACCACGGCCTGGCGGAACTTGACGTCGGCGAGCGGTCCGCCCTGCGACAGGTTGAAGAACAGCGGATACGTGAAGCTGGGTGGCCCCTCGATCACGTGATAGGTGGTGGAATCGGCGCGGAAGGGGACGAGCGCCTGGGTGGATGCCTCGACCACGTCGAGCAGATCGATTGCGTTGGCTCGCAGTGAGCTGAACTCGTCACCCACGGCCACCAGGTCCAGCTCCTTGATGAACGGCTTGCCCAGGAAGTACGCGTCGTTCGCAGCGAACGACATGTTGCCGGAGTTCTGGTCGTACGACGTCATCCGGTACGGCCCGGTGCCGACGAGGTACTTCGTGTCGTTCACGGTGGTTGGGTCGGAGACTGCCGACCATACGTGTTTCGGAACGATCGGCAGCGCACCGGCCACCGTCTTCTCGAACGTCACCGACGGTGCTGCCAGCTGCACCTGGACGGTGAGCGGTCCCGTCGCCTGCGCCGTGTTCACCCCGAAAGCCTGCGCGATCGTCAGCGGGGTCAGGCTGGCGTTGTTGAAGTAGTTGAACGTGAACGCGACGTCCTCCGCCGTCACGGGCTGGCCGTCGGACCACAGCAGGCCGCTGCGCAGCTGAAATGTGTACGTCATCTTGTCGGCCGACGCGCTGTGCGACTCGGCAAGCCACGGTAGGAGATTGCCCTCTCCGTCCTCCCAGAGCAGGGTGTCGAACATGTTGATCATGCGCAGGTAGCCGGGTGTGCCGATGTAGGCAAAGGGGGTCGGATACCCGAACACCCCGCTGACCTCAGTCAGGCGCAGGGTGGTGCGCCGCAGCACCCCCGGGGTCGAGGACAGTGCTTGCCCGCACGATCCCAGCGCCACCCCCATCGCCGCCGCCGCGCTGTACTGCAGAAACCTCCGCCGGTCGATCTGCTGCTCCCAGACGCTGCTCATCCTCTCCGCCTCCTGTGCCCGATTCCCGGCCCTGTTCCTCGCCTCCCGGCGCCAGAGTCGGTGCAGAGTGTATGAGGCGGCGGCCGGCCTCGCTGTGCGGCGCCGTCGACACGACGTTGGACGCGCCCTCCTCGACCACCTGGCCGCGGTCGATCACGGCGATGCGGTCGCACACCTTGCGCACCAACGCCATGTCGTGCGAGATCAGGAGCAGGCCCAGGCCCATCTCCACCTGGCGCTCGCGAAGCACGACCAGGAGCCGGGCCTGCTCCGACGGGTCGAGCATGCTGGTGGGCTCATCCGCCACGAGCACCTTCGGCGCCAGGACCAGAGCTCGTGCCAGCGCGACTCGCTGCAGCTGCCCACCGGAGAGCTGGTGCGCACGGCTGCCGAGAAAGGTGCCGGCCGGCGGCAGCCCGACGCTCGAGAGCGCTCCGGCCACGAGGTCATCCCGCTCTCCCCGCGGCAGGGTGCCGTCGATGTCGAGCGGCTCGCGGACGAGCTCGGCCACCGTGAGCCGGGGAGAGAGCGCGTCCCACGGATCCTGCATGACCAGCTGGATGGCGCGCGGGTGGCGGCTGCCGCGCCGGGTGACATCGATGGGCGCGTCCTCGAGCGAGAGCTCGCCCTGGTCGGCGGCGAGGTGGCCCGCGATGATCCGCGCCAGGGTGGTCTTGCCGCTGCCCGACGCGCCGATCACGCCCACGGCCTCGCCCTCGCGGAGCGTCAGCGACGCGTTCTGCAGCGCGACGACTGTCCGCTTCTCCTCCTGGAATGCCTTCTCCAGCCCGCGCGCCTCGAGCAGCGTCTTCACGCCTCCGAAGTGACACGCCACCTCGCGGCCGGCCGAGTCCCGCAGCTCGGGGATCTCGCGCCGGCAGATGTCGGCGGCCTGCGTGCAGCGCGGATGGAACGCGCACCCCGATGGGATGGCGCGCGAATCCGCCGGCCTGCCGCGGATGGGGCGCAGGTCCTTCGTCGTGGTCATCACCGGGTACGCGTTGACCAGCGCGTACGTGTACGGATGCCGCGGCGATCCCAGAACCTTCGCGGTCGTCCCCTGCTCGGCGACCGCGCCGGCATACAGGACCATGGTTCTGTCGGTGAGCCGCGAGGCGAGGCTCAGGTCGTGGGTGATGACGACCAGGGCGGCGCCGCGCCGCCGCACGGCCGCGTCGATGGCCTCCATCATCTCGACGGCGAGCGCGGCATCGAGCCCCTGCGTCGGTTCGTCGAGGATCACCAGCTCGGGATCGAGCACCATCGCCATCGCCAGGCTGGCGCTGCAGCGCTGACCCCCGGAGAGCTGGTGCGGGTAGCGATCGAGGAGCGCGCGATCGACATGGAACTCGTCGGCAACGCGCTGAGCCAGTCCCCGGGCGCTCGCGCGCGAGGCGCCCGTGACCTGCGTGACCGGCTCCGCGATCTGGTCGCCAACGCGCATCACGGGGTTGAACGGGGCGCCCTGCAGAGCGATGGCGATGCGCTGCCAGCGGATCCCGCGGAGCGCGTCGGGGGTGGCGCCGAGGAGCTCCTGCCCGTCGAAGCGGACGCTTCCCACGGCGTCGGGCGGGTGCACCAGGCCGGCGATCGCCAGCGCCAGCGTGCTCTTGCCGGCACCGGTCTCGCCGACGACGGCGACGGTCTCGCCCAGCTCGACGCGAAGCGAGACGTCGCGGAGCGCGTCCGCTCCGCCCTCGGCGAAGCGAACGGAAAGGTGGTCGACCTCGAGCAGCGCCGTCACGTGCCGCGGCTCCAGCTGGGGTTGGTCCGAGGCTCGGTGGCGATGCCCACAAGTGCGAATGCCAGCACGGTGATGGTCACAGCCGCACCCGCGGGTAGCACCATCCACACCCACGCCGTCGACGCGTACAGGCCTTCCTGGCTCAGGCGGGTGGTGTTGAGGAGGTTGCCCCACGTGACCGACGTGGGATCGGCGAGGCCCAGAAAGGCGAGCCCGCTGTCCAACCCCACGGCGATACCCGCCGTCGCCACGAAGGCAGCGATGATGACGGGCGCCATCGCCGGGAGCATGTGGCGCCGCAGCAGGTACACAAGCCCGCCGCCGAAACCGCGCGCGGCCCGCACGTAGCCTCGCTGTCGCAACGTCAACGCCTGGCTGCGCATCACCCGGGCGAAACGTGGCCAGCCGATCAGCCCGATGGCGAGGATGATGGTGGCCCGCCCGGGGCCTGCGAGCGCCACGACGACGAGCAGCAGCGGCACCACCGGGATCGCCAGCAGCACGTCGAGAATGCGCATCGCCACGAAGTCGGTGCGGCCGCCGATGAGCCCCACGGTGACACCCACCAGTGCGCCCACGCCCACCGCCAGGCCGGCCGCACCCACCGCGACCACGAGCGAGGCGCGGGCACCCCAGATGAGCTGCGAGAGAACGTCTCTGCCCAGATCGTCGGTCCCGAGGAGATGGTGCAGCGTCGGCGGCTCGAGCGGCTGCCCCGAAAGGGCGGTGGGATCGTACGGCGAGATCCAGGGTGCGAGCAGCGCGACCAGTCCCAGGAACACGAGCACCCCAAGTCCCACGCGCAGCAGCTTGGGCCAGCGCTTCACGCCGCCACCGTCCTGGGGTCGAGCCGCCGGTAGAGCTTGTCCGCGGCGAAGTTCCCGGTGACGACGACGACCCCGAGCACCAGCAGGCACCCCTGCAGGAGCGGGTAGTCACGGCTCCCGATCGCCGACGACAGCAGACCGCCGATGCCGGGGTAGGCGAAGACGGCTTCGACGAAGACCGTCGTGCCCACCGCCACTCCCAGCTGCAATGCCACCAGCGTCACCACCGGGAGCATCGCGTTGCGCGCGGCATGGGCGTACATGAGCCGGCGATCACTCAGCCCCTTGGCGCGGCCGAGCAGGAGATAGCGCGACCCCAGCTCGGTCACCATGCCGCCGCGCATGAGCAGGTACGACTCGGTCATGAAGCCGAGCGACAGCACGATCGCCGGCAGCGCCAGGTGATAGAGCACGTCGACCGCCTGCTGGGGTGCGCCGAAATTGGAGAACGGCGTGGTGGCGCCGGCGATGGGGAACCACTTCAGGTCAACGGCGAAGACGATGAGCGCGATCGTCGCCACCACGTACGTGGCGACGTTGGAGATGCCGAGGAACATGGTGAGCAGGCCGCGATCGACCGACCGCCCCCGGCGCCACGCCGAGTGGATGCCCCCGACCACGCCGACGACGGTGGAGAGCAGGAGCGAGGTCGCCACCAGCAGGAGCGTCCAGGGCAGGGCGCCGACGACGAGCGACCCGACCGGCAGGTTCTCGCTGATCGAGCGGCCCAGGTCCCCGTGGACGAGCCCGTTGAGGTAGCTCCCGAACTGCACGATGAGCGGTTGATTCAATCCGTAATACGACGCCAGCGACCCGCGCATCGACGCGTCGGACACGTACGTCGGCGAGCTGGGATCGACGAGCGCGTGCAGCGGATCGCCCGGCATCATGCGGGGCAGGAAGAAGTTGATCGTGATGATCGCGGCCAGGGTCACCAGGTAGCCCACGACCCCCCGCGGCCGCGGCAGCCGAAACCGCAGTCGTTCCGCGCTCACATCCCGCTCACCCGATCCGTTCCGCGCTCCCGCGTACACTCCGCCGACCACGCGGACTGTAGCGTGTCTCCGTCTGCTGCGTGGCTGCGCGCCGCGTGCTCAGGGAGCGATACGGTCGGGCCCTCGGAACAGGAAGGTGACCTCGCGGACGTCATCGACGCCGAGCAGGCTCATCAGGAGGCGTGTGAGTCCCAGCCCGAACCCGCCGTGCGGCGGGCATCCGAATCTGAAGAAGTCGAGGTACTGCGTCACCTGGTCCACCGGAACGCCTCGCGACCGTGCCTGCGCCACAAGCCGTGCGTGGCGGTGCTCGCGCTGCGCCCCGCTGGCGATCTCGAGCCCCCGGTAGAGCAGGTCGAAGCTGCGCGAGTCGCCGGCGCCGTCGTCGCCGAGCATGTGGTAGTAGGGGCGTGCCCGCTCCGGGTAGTCGACGACGAACACGACGTCGCCGTCATCGCGGGCGACGTGCTCCGCGAGCAGGCGCTCGCCCTCGGGGTCGAGGTCCTCGTCGCTGTCGCACACGTGGCCGGACCGCTCGACGATGCGCCGCGCCTCGGCAAAGCTGACGCGAGGGAACGGGGTGTCGGGCACGTCGACGCGGACGCCGAAGCCGCGCTCGATGTCGTCGCCGTGGCGGTCGCGAACGGCCTCGGTGACGCGCACCATCAGCGTCTCGGCGTGCGCCATGACGTCGTCCAGTGACGAGATCCAGGCGAGCTCGACGTCGACGCTGGTGAACTCCGTGTCGTGCCGCGGGGTGGCCTCGCGCTGCGGCCGGAACGCCGGTCCGATCTCGAACACGCGATCGAAGCCGGCCGCGATCGCCATCTGCTTGTACCACTGCGGCGACTGGGTGAGGAAGACACGCCTGCCGAAGTAGTCGACAGCGAACAGGTCGCCTCCGGACTTGTTCGCCAGCGGTCGCAGCTTCGGGGAGTGGAGCTCGAGGAAGCCCTGCTCCTCCCAGAGCGCGCGCATCGCCCGCTCCGCCGTGGTCTGCACCTCGAAGATCAGGCGCATTCGTGGATCGCGCAGGTCGAGAAAGCGCCAGTCCAGCCGGGCGTCCAGCGCGGCGTCCGCACCCAGCGGCAGCGGCGAGTCCGCTCCGCCGGCAAGGCGCAGCGCCGACAGCACCACAGTCGTTGCGCCATCCGCCTCACGCGCGACGGTCCCTTCTGCCTCGATGGCGGACTCGCGCGCGAGCTCACCGACCTGATCAGCGAGCTCGACGTTCCCGGTGTTCCGGAGACGCACGCACCCGGTGTGATCGCGCAGCGTCAGCCGGGTCGCACCGTCACCCGTCTCGGGCTGATGCACCCACCCGCAGACGCGGACAAGCGATCCGGCGTGGTCGCGCAGATCGCGGACCAGCGTGCGCGGCAGAGTCGCGCCGGTCACCGCACGCCGGCGCCGCGCAGGAGCTCCACCGCCGACGCCAGCTCGGCGACCGTCGGATGCTCAAATACCGCCGTGGGCGGGAGGTCGACCACGAAGGCGTCGCGCACGCGGGCGGCCACTTGCGTCGCGGCCAGCGACTGCCCGCCGAGTGAGAAGAAATCGTCGTCGACACCGAACGGCTCCACGCCGAGCACCTCGGCCCAGATGGCGGCGATCGCCGTTTCAGCGGGGTTGCGCGGCGGGACCGGCGCCGGCTGTTCGCGTGCGTGGAATCGTTCCCGCAGCTCGCGCTTGATCACCTTGCCGGAGTCGTTGCGCGGCAGCGCATCGACAACGTGCACCTGGTGCGGCACCTTGTGCTCCCCGAGACGCTCGCGCACGAACGACTGCAACGTCCTCACGTCGATTGGCTCGCGCAGCACGACAGCTGCCGCCACATCCTGCCCCAGCACCTCGTGGGCGACGCCGAACACCGCGACCTCGGCAACCGCGGGGTGGGCTGCGAGCACGCCCTCGACCTCGACCGAGCTCACGTTCAGGCCGCCGGTGATGATGAGATCCTTGACCCGGTCGACGAGGTTCAGGCACCCGTCGGCGTCAATGTATCCGACGTCTCCGCTGCGCACCCAGTCGCCGTGAAAGACTGCATCGGCCGCCACGGGGTCGCGGTAGTAGGTTCGCGGCGGCGCGCCGCGCCGGCGCAGCCACACCTCGCCGGGCTCGCCCGGCCTGACGTCGGCACCGGATTCGTCGACGATACGCAGCTCTGTCTCCCCCACGGGACGGCCGACGCACGCGGGACGGCTCGGGTCGAAGCGGGTCAGCGTGCGTGCGCCCCCGGCCTCCGTCAGCGCGTAGGCGTTCCAGAGCGACGCGCCGGGGAACGCCTCCGCGAGCCGGGCCCAGAGGGCGGGCGGAGCCGGAGCCGACGAGAGGATGACGCGCTCCACCGAGGACACATCGTGCCGCTGCATGGCGTCCGAGTCGACGGCGAGCCGGGCCATGGAAGGCACGAGCTGCAGACGCCGGATGCCGTGCATCGCGATCGCCCCCCCGAGCTGCTGCGGGTCGAACGACGCCAGGACCACGGCGGTCGTCGTGCGGCGCAGCGGCATCCGCGCGCACTCCTGTCCGGCGTTGGTGCCGACCGGGAATGCGTGCAGGAACGCGGCGGCTCGACCGGCATCGGGCGGCAGGTCGTGCGCCATGAGGTTGCGGTGGGTGCACGCGACTCCCCTGGGGGCCGCGGTCGTCCCCGACGTGTAGATGATCTCGGCGAGGCCATCGGCCTCGGACAGGTCGATCGGGCTCGTGTCGCCGCCGGCCTCGAGCTCGGCCACGCCGGCCGCCGCCGCGCCGGTCTCCGGCGCGGGCAGCGCCCTGTGACTCACCGCGAGCGCGGCTGCGCAGTGGTCGACGATGCGGCGGACCTCCGCGGTGGAGAAGCGCGGTGAGAGCGGGACGGCGATGGCGCCCGCGGCCATCACGGCGATGTAGCAGACGCCGTAGTCGGTCCAGCGCTCGTTGTCGAAGTACAGAACGACGCGGTCGCCCGGTTTGACGCCGTGCGCGACCAATCCGTGCGCCAGAGCCGCGGCACGTCGCTCCCAGCCGGCGTAGGTGAGCGTCGCGCCGCCGTGCACGAGCAGCGCGGCGTGGTCGGGATCGGTTGTGGCGCGCGCACGCAGCAGCCCGGGAACGGTGCCTGGTTCCACGCCGCTGCACGCTAGCACGGCCGTGGCAACGCGTTTGTGTGCAGATGGCACTATGAACGCCGTGCCCCCGGTCCCCGCACTGGTCGATGCCGACGCGCTCATGTTCGAGGCGGCGCAGCAGACCGGCAGCGACGACTTCGGCGCGGAGTCGTTTGCCGCCGCGCTGCAGCTGCTGGTCGCGTCCTGCGCCGAGCGCGGCGTGCTGACCGAGCTGGGCTGGCGCGTGCTCCGCAGCTCGGCGCTCCGTCATCTGCGCAACCGCGTCGCCGTGCGCTCCTACCTTCGCGCCCATCCCGGCGTCGAGACCTCGTCGACCGACCGGCCCATCGTCGTCACCGGCATGCCGCGGACGGGCACAACCGTGCTGCACGAGCTGCTCGCGCTCGATACCGCGCACCGCTCGCTGCGGCTCTGGGAGGCGCTCCTGCCGGTGCCGGTGACGAGCGCGGCCGAGCGCGATGCGCGCATCGAGCAGGCCGGCCGGTGGCTCGAGCGCTTCTATGGCGCGGTCCCCGGGTTCGTCCGGATCCACGCGCTCCGCCCGGACGGCCCCGAGGAGTGCGACACGCTGCTGCAGAACGCGTTCGCCAGCCAGCACTTCGACGACATGTTCGACGCGCCCGCGTACTCCGAATGGCTGGCCACCGACGGGCTCGGCGATGCGTACGCGTTCTACGCGGCACAGCTGCGGATCCTCACCGCAGCCGACCCCGGCCGCCGCGCGTGGGTGCTGAAGTCACCAATCCACCTGGGCCATCTCGACGCGCTGCTCGCCGTGCTGCCGGGCGCGCTGGTCGTGCACTGTCATCGTGACCCGATGGAGGCGGTGCCGTCGCACGCGAGCCTGATCGCGACACTCCGCCGCGCCTACAGCGAGCGCGTCGATCCCCGCGAGGTCGGCCACCAGGCGGTGACGCGGTGCGCGGTGGCCATCGACCGGGCCATGCGCGTTCGTGATACTGTCACGTCTGGCCAATTCATCGACGTCGCCTACGCCGACATCGAGCGCGACCCGCTGGCGGTGCTGCGCTCCGTATACCAGGCTGCCGGCAGGCAGCTGGACGCCGGGCTCGAGGGAAGGATGCGCGACTGGTTGCGCGGCAATCCGCGCGACGCCCGCGGGCGGCACGAGTACGGCGCGGGCGCGTTCGGCATCGACGCGGCGATGCTGCGACGCGCGCTCGGCCCGTACCTGGAGCGCTTCGCGGCGCAGCTGCGGTGGACCTGATCCTCTCCGGGCCGGAGCTTGCCGCGGCGACCGCGGCCCGGCGGCTCGCTGGGTGGACCGGGACTCCGGCACCGGCGCCGGACGACGGCCAGGCCGGCGCCATGCTCATTCGACGGCTGCGTGTCCCCGGCGACGGCGAGCTGCATGCCGGGATCTCCTGGCACGGACCTGCTTCGTTGGGCGAGCGTCCCGGCGGCGAGGCGGCCGTGCAGGCGATGTCCGGCCTGATGCAGGTGCACGGGCGCGACCTGGGCGTGCCCCGCCGCCTCGGGCTCGAGGTCGCGTCGGTGACCTCGGGTGTCCTCCTCACGCACGCTGTGCTGGCGCAGCTGGTGGCGCGTACGCGCGGCCGCGGCCGAGCGCAGGTGGAGACCTCGGTGCTGGAGGCGGCGTTCCTCCTGGCCTCGCACTACATCGCGGGCGCGACGTGCCGTGACCGTGGTGACTGGACGCCGCCACCGCCCGCGGCGGCCCCGGGCCCGCCGTTTCGAAGCTCCGACGGCCGCTGGTTCGAGATCGAGACACTCGATCCCGCGGCGTGGCAGCGCTTCTGGCGCGCGCTCGGTGCCGGGGATGCCGACATGAGCACTGCGTGGACGCATTTTCGATCGCGCTACTTCCGGGCCCGCTGCACCCTCCCCCCCGCGTTCCCGGAGGCCGCCGGCCGTCACCACCTCGCCGACATCGTCGCGGCCGCCGCCGCAAACCGTGTCAGCCTCGTCGAGGTCCGCGAGTGCGGCGAGGTGCTCGCCGACACCGGGCTCCCCGCCGAGCGAGCCGCCGTCGCCCCCATGGGCACCGAGCAGCCGGCCGCGGCGGCGAGCGTGCCGCCGGCCGCCGGCGCCGCGCTGCCCCTCGAGGGGATCGAGGTGGTGGAGGCGACGTCGCGCATCCAGGGCCCGCTCGCCGGCCTGCTGCTGCAGATGCTCGGCGCGCACGTGGTTCGGGTCGAGCCACCCGGCGGCGACCCCATCCGGCTGGTCCCGCCCTATGCCGGCGACGACGGGTACTTCTTCGCCGCGTTCAACCGCGGCAAGGAGGCCGTGGAGCTCGACCTCGGCTCGCCCGCGGGGCGGCGCGAGCTGGCCGACCTGGTCACCGGTGCGGATGTCTTTCTGCACAACTGGGGTCCCGGCCGCGCCGACCACTGGGGCCTGGGCGCGAACGATATGGCCGCCTGGTCACCTCGGCTCACCTACGTCGAGGCTTCGGGGTGGGGAGACCAGGAGCGCAACCGCCGCCTCGTCGGGACAGAGTTTCTCGTCCAGGCGCACGCCGGCATGGGCGCCGGCCTCACCCCGGAGGGCGAGCCGCCGGCCCCGTCCCGCGTGCTCCTGGTCGACTGCCTGGGGGCGCTGGTGGCCTGCGAAGGTGCGCTTGCCGGGCTCTGGCGAGTGGCGACCACAGGTCGCGGTCAGCGGGTCGATGCGTCCCTCATGGCGGGCGCCATGAGCCTGCAGGCGCACGTGCTGGCGGGGCTGCGAGAGCTGAAGGAGCGCTTTCGCTGCCACGGCCGGCCCGTATGGGGGCCCCTGCAGCGGCCCCTCGAGACGGCCGACGGGTACGTCGCCGTCGACGTGGAGGGCGACCGCGACACGGCGAAGCTCTGCCGCCTGGTGGGTGCCACAGCAGGACGTGGCGAAGCCGGTGAACGCGCGGCCGCGGCACGTTTCCGCGAGCGCGGCGTCCGCCAGTGGGAGGAGATGCTCACCGGCGCCGGCGTCCCCTGCGGTTCGGTGTGCTCAGACCTCGCGCAGCTTCCCACCGACCCGCGATTGGCTGCGCTCCTCGAAGAGCTGCCCGGCGGCTGCCACGTGGCCGCGACCCCGTGGCGATGGGCGGCGTGACCAGTCCCGTCGCGGCGGTCCTGCACGAGGCCGCCGCGGAGCGGCCGGCCGCGGTGGCCGTCTCGGTCGACGGTGGCGCCGAGCTCACGTATGGCGATTGGGAACGCCGCGCCGGCGCCGCGGCGGGCGCTCTCCGTTCCGCCGGCATCGCGCCCGGCGATCGCGTGGCACTCCTGTTCGACAGCAGCGGGTGGGCGGAATTCGCCGTGGCCTTTGTCGCGGTGGGCAGGGTTGGAGCCGTCCCGATGCCGCTGAGCGGCGAGCTCGGCTCCCTCGAGGTGCGGCGCGTGCTGCGGCATTCGGGCGCGGCGGCGCTGGTGGCTCCGCGGCGCCTCGCGCCCGCCAACCCGGGCGTCGTCGTTCTCGCTGCCGAGAGCCTGCAGGACATGGCCGCGTCCGGCGCCGGTGAAGACCAGGCCGGGTCAACGCCGGCGGAAGTCCTGCATGTCTCGCGGCCGCTGGCGGCGCCGGTCGCCGTGGAGCGGTCGCCGGCGACCGTGCTCGGCCGCTCCGGGGCCGTCATCGAGGCTGCCGGCCACGACGGCGTGCTCGCGCACTGGTGGCCGGTGGGTGCCGCCGGCGGTCAGGACGCCCTGTGGGCAGCACTGCGCGGCGTCCGCGTCCACGTGCTCACCGAGTTCGATGCGGCCCGGGTCTGCGCCCTCCTTGACGGAGGGGCGATGAATGCCTGCTCGCTCCACCCGGCGACGGCCGCGGCGCTGCTCGAGACAGCCGCCGCAGCGGGATATGACCTGTCCGGCCTGCGCGGACTCGTCCTGGCCTCCGGGCGAGTGCAGGAGTCGCTGCTGCGCCGGCTGGCATCCCAGGTGCCGTGGACGCGGGTGATCACCGCCGACCTCGAGCACCCTCGGCGAGCCGAACCGCAGTTCGATCCCGCCGCCGGGCGCGCGCCGCGACCGGCGGTCCGGGCCGCGGTCGCGGCAGCATGGCGGCGGGTGCTCGGCGCCGCCACCAACGAGCGCGGGAGCACCTCTGCTGAGCTCGGAGATGGTGTGCAGCCCACGCGGGTGCTCCGCCTCGTGGAGGACGCACTCGATGTCTGCGTGCCCATCCAGGCATTGCTCGCCGCCCCCACCCAGGACGGGCTCTGCGCCGCGGTCGAGAGGGCGCTGGAGGATCGCGGCGCCGTCGCCCCCGATGACCGCGACGGTCCGGCCCCGGCGGCCTTTTCCCAGGAAGGCATGATCTGGCACGAGTGCTTCGCCCCCGGGTGCCAGAACCTCCCCGGCCTGGCGCGACGCTTTCAGGGACCGCTGAACGTGACGGCCTTGGGCCGCGCCATCGACGAGATCGTGCGCCGCCACCAGCCGCTGCGCAGCACCTTCGCCAACGAGGGAGGGCGGCTGCTCCAGGTGGTGCGCCTGCCGGAGCACGTCCCCCTGGAGGTGAGTGACGTCTCGGAGCTCCCCCCTGCGGAGCGCGCTCGTTGGGTCGAGGAGCGCATCACAGGCGCCGGCGTGGAACCGTTCGACCTCGTCGACGGGCCGCTGTTCGCGCCCTCGCTGGTGCGCCTCGCCCCCGACGAGCACGTGCTCATCATCCGCACCCACCACAGCGTCTTCGACGACTGGTCGGTGGGCGTCTTCCGCCGCCAGCTGAGCGAGCTCTATGCCGCGTATTCGGCGGGGAGAGAGCCCCAACTGCCGGTGGTGCCCGGGTTCGCGGCGTTCGCCCGCGAGCAGCGCCGGCGGCTGGCGGGCGACCCGGGTGCCGGCGAGATCGAATACTGGCGAGCCCAGCTGTCGGGAAGCCCGCTGACCACCCAGCTGCCCGTGCAGGATCCGGCGGCACAGCTGGGCAGCGTGCAGCGGGCGGGCGGCCCACTCACGGCCATCCTCGCCGCAGATGATCGCGCCATGGTGCAGGCGCTGGCGCGGCGCGAGCGGACCACCGTGTTCGCGGTGATGCTCGCCGCATTCGCCTCGCTCGCCAGCCGAATCACCGGGCAGCTCGACCTGCTGATGAGCACGGTCGTCGCCAACCGCAACCGGACCGAGCTCGAGCCATTGATCGGGTGCTTCACGAAGAAGGTGCCGCTGCGGCTCGATCTGCGTGGTGACCCCACGTTCACCGACATCGTGTCGCGCACCCGGTCAGCGCTGCTGGGGTCCCTCGCGCACCAGGATCTGCCCTTCGAGGCGGTGGTCCAGGAGGTGCTCGGCGCCCGTGCCCAGGCGCACGGGCTCGTGCCTCACCTGGACGTGATGGTCCAGGGGGTCACGCCCCGGCAGGAGCTGGTGCTCCCGGCGGTGGACAGCATGGGTTTCGACACGAGCGCGCGCGCGCCGCGAGCGCATTTCATGGCGGGTGGGGGAGAGCTGCGGCGGGAGGCAGACGTGCCGTGGGGCGCCGGCGTGTACCTCGGCACGTTCGTCATCCTCTCGGTCGCCGCCGAGCAGGACGACGTGTCCTGCATTCTTCGCGGCGCGTTCGACGCCGACGCCGGCTCTCAGCTGCTCGTGGCATTCCAGCGGGTGCTGAGCGCGGCCGCGGCGCATCCGGATCGCCGCCTGTCCGATCTGGAGGCGCCGGCCGCGCTGCCGCCGCCGCCACGCGGCGAGCAGCTTGACGGGTTTCTGGTCGACCCCGGCCGCGTCGCCGCCGAGCTCAGCCGCTGCCCCGGCGTGCGGGAGGCCACAGCACGGATCCTGGGCCGCGGTTCCCCGCGGCTCGAGGCCGACGTCGTCCCCGCGTCAGGCGCTCCGCGTGATGCGGTCCTTCGGGCGTGCCTGTGGCGGCGCCTGCCGGGGTACGCGTGGCCCGCGGCCATCCACCCGGTGGCGCGGCTCTCCGCAGCGGAACCCCCTCCGGAGCGGGCGGCGCCGCCTGTTCCCGCCGGTGAGGCCGAGGCGGATCCGGCCGCCTTCGAAACGGTGCTCGGAACCCTCTGGGGCGAAGTGCTGGGCATCGAGCGGTGCCTACCGGAGGACAACTACTGGCAGGACTTCTCGTTCCTGGAGGCGCTGGCACGCGCACGCGACGCCGGCGTGCGCGTGCCCGGGACCGCCGTCACGCGCAACCGCACGCTGCGGACGCTGGCGACGGCGCTGGCGGCGCAGCACGCCGCGCCGCCAGTCGCCGCCGTCTCGGTCACCTGAATCCACAAGTCACCTCAGAGCGGGTGACGCGTATCAGCTTGGTCCGCGACCCTGCCGCTGCTGCCGCTGTGTCCGCCGCCGCGGGAGAAACGCGGCCGAGATCAGGCCCAGGCCCACGATCAGGAGCACCGAGCTCAACACCGTGCCGCCTGCGCTGCCCGTGGCCGGGACCGTCGCGCTCTTGACGCCCGAGCTGCTGCTCGAGCTGCCCGAGCTCCCGGAGCCGGCCGTCGACGACGAGTTCACCCCGCAGACGGCCTGACCGGCAATCCAGCTGCCCGAGGTCAAAGGCCCGTCCAGGTATTCGTGGACCGCGTTGACGGTGAGCACGCCACCGGAGGTTGACTGCTCATTGAAGACGTAGTGGAAGTGATCCACCGCAGCACCTACGTGGACCACGCCGGCGATGCTCGTATTGGGGGCCGGGTTTGCCGGCACGGTCGCGGTGGTGGGCGGGTTGGTGCTGTCGTCCGTCACCACGCTCCCGCCGGTGATGGTCGCGGACCCGGTGTTCCCAGACGTCGTCGCCTTGCAAGAGGAGGCGGCATCGGCCGCTGTCAGTGGCTCGTTGCCGGTGGTGTTGAGAGTCTTGACGTCGCTGCTGCTGCTGACGGACCCTGCGGCGCCGAGCGACCCCGCTGTCTGCACGGTGATGGCGCCAGAGGAGAACAGATCGGCGGGACCGGCGATGATGCTGCCTGACGCTGCAGTGCCCGACTGCGGGCTGTTGGACGCGTTGGACGCCAGCGTGACAGCTGGAGTCGGCCCGACGTTCTTAAGCGCACCGAACGGCCCGACGATGGAGAAGCTGCCGAAGCCGAACGCGCTGCCCGTGACCGAGGCGACGCTGCCGGCCGCCGAGGCCGGGCCGGCGCCGATGGCGAACAGCAATCCTGATGCCGACAGAGCCGCGGCGCCCCACGCCAGCAATACGAACCGTCTCAAATGAGCCATGGCAACACTCCTTCCCACCCGTCTCTCCCCGACGCGCTTCCGAGCGACCATACGCAAAAGGGTTCGTCGGGGTCAAGCTCGCGACACTCCCGGTCAACTCGCGGAGCCGGGAAACACCACACCATTTGGGCGTGAAGAACATCGACACCACGCCCCCGCCGTCCGACCGAAATGGATGGGCGCGCCCTTCGGGGTCGCCGTGGTGCCCGACGGCTCAGGCGGTGCGGAGGTGCCCGGCAGCCCGTGGCAGGCGTCCGCGCCGCCGGAGCTCCGCGATGTAGGAGCTCAGACCCGTCTGCCACGGTGGCAGCGGCGGCTCACCGAGACGCCGCCACGCGGTGTTCGCCAGCTCCTCGGAGGAGATGGGGCGGACTGTGGCCGGGAGGCCGGCGAGCTCGACGGCCGTGGCCGCGAACCGGTCCCAGCTCGTGCTGCCCCATCCTGTCACGTGGTACGTGCCCACGGCACGATGTTCGAGCAGCCGTACGAGCGCGGCTGCCAGGTGGGCGGTCCACGTCGGGGAGGTCACCTGATCAGCCACCACGCGCAGCTCGCCCTCCGCCGCCGCGCGCTGCAGCACCGTGAGCACGAAGTTGGGGCCGTCACGTCCGTACAGCGCTGACGTTCTCACGATCAGGTGCCGTGCTCCCGTCGCGCGGATGGCCTCCTCCCCGGCGAGCTTGCTTGCGCCGTAGACGGACCGCGGCACCGCGGGCGCCTCCTCATCCACGGCGGTGGTGGCAGCACCGTCGAAGACGTAGTCGGTGCTGAGGTGCACGAGCATGACGGTGCGCCGGGCGCACTCGACCGCGAGCGTGCCCGGGGCGACCGCGTTCACCGCGTAGGCCTCGTGCCGGTGGCTCTCCGCGCCGTCGACATCCCTCCACGCTGCACAGTTCACGAGTGCGTCAACCGCATGCGCGTCGAGCATCGCGGCCACCGCTGCCGTATCGCGGATGTCGCAGTCTGCATGACTCAGCGCCACGGTCTGCAGGCCGCGGGTGCGAGCGGCCTCGACGAATTCGCTGCCGAGCTGCCCCTGGGCACCGGTGACGAGCAGACGCATCACGAGCCGGCGTCGGCCGGCACCGGCCTGTAGTTGCTGTCGTAGAAACCCCAGAAGCTGGACGACTTCAGCGGCCGCCACCAATCCTCGTTCTCGCGATACCAGCGCACCGTCTGCTCGATGCCCGCGACGAAGTCGATTCGTGGCGCCCATCCGAGGCCTCGCAGCTTGCTCGAGTCCATGGCGTAGCGGTAGTCGTGACCGGGGCGGTCCTGCACGAAGCTCTTGAGCTCACGTCCCTTGCCCAGCGCGTCGAGGACGGCGTCGGCGACCGCGACGCCGCTCAGCCCGTTGCCGCAGGCGACGTTATAGTCCTCTCCGGGCGTCCCCTGCCGCAGCACGAGGTCGATGGCTCGCGCGTGATCGCTCACGTGCAGGTAGTCGCGGACGGCCTCGCCGCGCCCGTAGATCGGAAGAGGTCGCTCGTCGATGGCGTTGGTGATGAACAGCGGCACGATCTTCTCGGGGAACTGGTACGGCCCGTACGCATTCGAGCCGCGCGTCACGAGCGCTCCGACACCGTAGGACGCCCGATACGCTGATATCAGCATCTCGGCTCCGGCTTTGCTCGCTGAGTACGGGCTGCGCGGGCGCAATGGGTCGGCCTCCACGCTTGCCCCCTCGAGCACCTCTCCGTAGACCTCGTCGGTGGAGACGTGGACGAATCGCGAGTGCCGGGCGGACCGCGCCGCCTCGAGGAGCACGAAGGTGCCGAAGACGTCCGTCTGAACGAACTGGCCGGCCGACATCAACGAGCGGTCCACGTGTGTCTCCGCAGCGAAGTTCACGATCGCGTCGGTCGCGCTGACGAGCTCGTGAACGAGCGCGGCGTCGCAAATGTCGCCACGCACGAACCGGAAGCGTGGACTGTCGACAACGAGCGCCAGGTTGGCGAGGTTGCCGGCGTACGTGAGCTTGTCCAGCACGACCACCTCGGTATCGGGATGCTCGGCGAGCGTCATGCGCACGAATTCGCTGCCGATGAACCCGGCTCCGCCGGTGATCAGCAGGCGCATCAGCTGTTCTCCACGGTCCAGTCGAAGCCGATGCGAGGGTCGTCCCAACCGATGCGGCCCTCGTCCGGGGCGACATCGTCATACGGCTCGGTGACGTAGTAGGCCAGGTGCACGTCGCGGAGCCCGAGGCATTGATATCCGTGCGCGACCAACGGTGGGATGGCGATCACGCGCGGTGCATCCTCGCCCATGACGAGCACCTGCGTCGTGCCCGCGGTGGGTGATGCCTCTCGCAGATCAACGAGGACGACGCGGGCGTTTCCCGCGACGACGTCCCAGTAATCCCACTGACGCGTGTGCCAGTGGAACGCCTTGATCGGCTCCGGTGGGTTGCCGCCACGCGCATACACGACACTGCGCGACATCTGCGCGAACGGCTGGTCGTCGATGAGAGGGGCTCCAGTGTCATCCAGGTCGCCGCGCCGCAGCTGCTCTGTGAAGAACCCGGCGGAATCGGCGTGCTTGACCAGGGCCTTCACCTTCACGCCCTGTATCCGGCCTGTGGTGCGAGGCCCTGGTGACCGTCCCATCGAATCCAGGACGCGAGCCATTCCGTCCGGCAGGTCCAGCAGCCGCATCAGCTCATCTCGACGCAGCTCTGATCGCCCAGCAGCAGCTTGTGTGTCTTGGGACGTGCTTGCGTTCGACGCACCACGCAGCCCTTGCCGATGAGCGACGAGTCGATGCGCCCGTCGACGTCCTCGACGACGCTGCCGTGCAGCAATATGCTGTTCTCCAGCTCGGCATTGCGCACCACGCACTGATCGGACACCGCGGTGTACGGGCCGATGAACGCGCTCTCGATTCTGGCACCCATGCCGATGATCGCCGGACCGCGCACCACGCAATCGCACAGCTGCGCGCCAGGCTCGATGACCACCTTGCCTTCGACACGAACGCCGTCGGGGATCGCGATATCGATCTTCGGTGCGATCTCATCGAGCACCAAGCGGTTCGCCTCCAGCACGTCCTCGAGCCGCCCCGTGTCCTTCCATGTGGCGACGCGTGCTTGGTGCGGCTCGGTGATCACGTGAGCGTCGACGCGGCGGCCGGTGTCGATCATGCGCTGTATGGCGTCGGTGATCTCGAGCTCGCCACGCGCCGAGAACTCGATTGCATCGATGGCCGCGAAAACGGACTTGGTGAACACGTACACACCCACGAGTGCGAGATCGCTTGTCGTGGCCTGCGGCTTCTCCACCAGGCGGCAGAGCCTGCCGTTCTCGAACTCGGCGACCCCGAACTGTCGCGGCTCCGCGACGCGCGCCAGCAGAATCAACGCGTCGGGACCGGAACTTTTGAACGTGTCGACGATGGGCACGATTCCTCGCCGCACGAGGTTGTCGCCGAGGTACATGACGAAGTCGCTGTCTCCG
Source organism: Candidatus Dormiibacterota bacterium (assembly GCA_036378495.1). Lineage (GTDB taxonomy): Bacteria > Chloroflexota > Dormibacteria > Aeolococcales > Aeolococcaceae > JAFALX01. The sequence goes on along the minus strand of DASUWI010000006.1, from coordinate 6,016 downwards.
AGGAAGGGTTGCGACACCTGCACCGCATGAGCCAGCCCCAGCGGAGCCCCCTGAGGGATGTACGTGATGTGCACCCCGAAGCGGCTGCCGTCTCCCACCGCGGCCTCGACCTCGGGACCGGTCTCCCCCGTCACGACGCCGATGTCGGTGACACCGGCAGCAGCCAATGCGTCGATGGCGTAGAAGAGGATGGGACGGTTGGCGATGGGGATGAGCTGCTTGGCCGAGGTGTATGTGAGCGGCCGGAGGCGCGTCCCCCTGCCACCGCTGAGGATGAGCCCCTTCATTCGCCGGATTATGACCGCGGGATGGCCTCAGAACGGCGCCCGGATGTCGAAGGCCGCGTTGAAACCGCTGAATGTGTCTGTCATGTAGTGCCCCGGTGCGGTCATCAGCGCGCGCAGCACGCGACCGTGAGCATCGATGGAGAAGGTGAGCCAGACGGGCGTGCCCGGGATCCCGGCGAAGAAGGCGACGACGTCCACCGGTGCGCCGTTGACGACGTCGCGGCCGATCTCGAACGCCGATCGCGTTTCGGTGAAGTACGTCCACATGTACTGGGGCTCGCGCGTGAGCGGCACACCACTCTCCCTGGTCCACGGTGCGCCCGCGCTCGGCTTTAGATAGCGCGTCGAGCCCAGCACGATCGTGGCCGCGCCGCTGTTCTGGGTGTACGCGAGCGCGTTCGGTGCGCGTTCGCGATAGTCGCTGACGATCGTCACTCCGGCGCCGCCGGTCAGGGTCTCGTGCAGCGCCACCGCGTCCAAACCGCTCATCGCCGACCGTGCCAGCGCCACCAGCGCCGGGACGTGCGCGGCCGGAAGCCGGGGGATGATGAAGCCGGCGACCCCCCCGCTGCTGCCGGCGACGCGCACCGTGACCGTCTCTCCGCCTCGCAGTGAGACGCGCGCACGGCGGCATGTGTCACCGCACCGCCGCACAGGCACGATGCTCGATCCCAGCGACGCAGTCACCTGCAGCGCGGCGGCCGCGGCACCGCCCTCGACGGGGAGCACGTAGAGGACGAGGTCGTTCACCCCGGGTCTGCCCGGGTCCAGGGTGAGGCCCACGAGCACCTGGCCGGCGTTGGAGGCGAGCGTGAGCTGGCCGTCGCGCGGCAGCCCCGCGGCCGCCGCGGGAAGTGAGGCGAGCAGTGACGCGCTCCGGGCGACGCTCGCCGGTGTGGGGAAGGCGGCCAGGGTCGCGGCGGCGGCGACCACGCCGGCAACGATGGCCGCCTCGACGCGCAGGTGCGGTCGCCTCCGGCGCCACGCGAGCAGCGAGAGCGGGACCATCGCGGCGATCCCCCCAGCCTTGACCAGCAGTGTGCGGCCGTACCCGGTCGTCACCAGCGCCCCGGCGCTGCCCACCGTCGAGACGGCCTCGAGCACGCCGAGCAGGATGGTGACGGCGAAGGCGGTGAGCGCCCACGGCGTGAAGCGCACGAGCATGCCGCGGCCATCGCGGCGCCATCCGTTCGGCGGCCGGAGTGTGGCCAGCGCGGCGATGCCACCGGCCCACACTGCGGCCGCAGCCAGGTGCGCCGCGTCGACACCGATCCCCCACCACGCCGGGTCGATCGCCGCGGCGTGTCCCGACGCTGCCACCGCGGCCAGCGCCGCCAGGATCAGCGCCGCGATGGCTGCCCGGGGCTGCCCGGAGCGCAGCCCCGTGAGGACGGCGATGGTGAGCGCGCTTGCCTCGAGCAGGAGGCGCAGCACGTTCAGCTGCCCGGGGGTGGTCGAGGTGATGACCGTGGCCATGCCGGCGAGGCGCCCGCCGCCTGCGGCGGCGGCGTTCGTGAGCGCGAGGGCGGCGCCGGCCACGATCGCGGTGGCGAGCACCGGAGCCACGCGCACCCGCACCCACGGCATCGCGGGGCTGCGCGCACCGAGCCACTCGACGAACACCATGCCGAGGGCCAGCAGGAGTGCTGCGTCCTCGATCCAGCGCAGTGCGGTGGCGGCGATGCCGAGCGGCCCGGACTGCTCGGTCAGCGCAGAGGCCGCGGCAGTGGCGGCGGACGCGACCGCGAACGCGTAGGTGCCGGTGAGCGTGTGCCCGTCGACCACGCTCACCGAGGTCCACGCGACGTGGTACACGCCGGGCTCCGCAGTCACCAGGTCGACACGAATCTCGAACGCCGAGACCGGCGCTGCGCTCACCGCGTGGCCCGATGGATCGGTGACCGTCGCCTGCGACAGCCCGGCATCGAGCTGTTCATCGAAAACCAGCACCACGGCCCCGGGAGGCGTGCCGAGGACGGCGCCGGGTTCCGGCTGCGCCGACACGATGATCGCGTGCGCCGACGCGACCGTCGGCACCAGCGCCGCCAGAACGGCACAGCCGAGCGCAGCCACGAGTCGAACCAGGGGCCACGCTCGAGATGGGAGGGCGGGGCGTGTCGCCGCCCGCGCCCTCACCATCGTCAGGCGGGTCTCAGCGGCGGCGCCGGATGCCGATCGCCAGCAGCGCCGTCAGCAGCCCGGCTGCCGCGATGAGCAGCCCGATCAGCCCCGTCAGCCCCGAAGCGGCGCCGGTCGAGGGCGCCGCGGGTGACGACGAGGACGGGGACGAAGACGCGCTCGGAGTGGGCGTTGCCGCAGCGGGCGGCGACGACGTGCTTGCGCCGGTCACGATGATCGTGCCGTGCATGGCGGCGAAGCCGTGGATCGTGCAGAAGTACGTGTACGTCCCGGCGTGCGTGAACGTGAACGAGCCGGAGCTGCCATTGGCCGCGCCGATTGACACGTTGAATGTGTCACTTCCGGTGTTTGCGGGCGCGCCGGCGCAGGCGGCGGACGTGCACGAGGTCACAGTGTGCGCGATGCCACTCATGTTGGTCCACGTCACCGGCGTGCCCACGGTCGCCGTGGCCGACTCCGGGCTGTAGCAGAAGGTGGAGCCACCGCCGCTGCACCCGCCGGAAGTGATCGTGATCGCAGTGCTCGCCGCTGCGGGAACGGCGGAGATCGTTGCGACCGTAAGACCGGCCGCAGCCAGGGTCACGCCGGTGATGGCCGCGGCAGTCGACCGCGACAGAAAACGCATGCGGAACATCGATGCCCTCCTGACCGTGGGTTGATGCGCGTGCCGGCTGCATCAGACGGCGAGCGCGGTACCTCGGTGGAGTACGGGAGGGAGTTACAGGTGTCCGCCCGGGGGCTGCGCTTCAGCCGGCCGCAGCCAGGCCGGCGATGTGCTCGAGCATCGGGCCGGAGAGCTCCGCCCGGCACACCAGGATGTCCGGCAGCCAGGGGTTGGGCTGGTTGTACGCGAGCGGCGCCCCGTCGACGCGCGAGACATGCGCCCCTGCTGCCCGTGCGACACCGGCCGGGGCCGCCGTGTCCCACTCGTACTGCCCGCCGGCGTGCACGTACGCGTCCACCTCGCCGAGCAGCACCGCCGCGGTCTTGAACCCCGCGGACCCGAGCGGCACCAGCTGCGCGCCCATCACCGTTGCCAGCGCCTCGGCGAAGGGCGCCGGGCGGCTGCGGCTCACCGCGATGCGCACCCCGTCCTGCGCGCGATCGTCGCTCGAGCCGATGTGCTGTGCGCGCGCGGTCGAGAGAACCAGGCCACGCGCGGGCAGCGCCACCGCTGCCGCGGTGACGACCCCCTCCTCCGCGAGTGCCACGTGCACCGCCCAGTCGATGCGACCCTCCTCGCCGAACTCGCGCGTCCCGTCCAGCGGATCGATGATCCAGACGCGCGTCGCGTTGAGTCGCGACTGGTCGTCGGCGCTGTCCTCCATCAACACGGCGTCCTGCGGGCGCTCGGCGTTGAGCCGCGACAGGAGGTGCGCGCCGGACTGCTGATCGCCCGCCTTGCCGCGTTCGCGAGGTGAACCGGTGGCCTCGGCACGCAATGCGAGCAGGAGGGTTGCGGACTCGTCGGCGAGACGGTGTGCGAGCTCGTGATCAGCCGCTGTGGCCACGGCTCAGGCGCTGGCGAGCGTGCGGTAGTACTCGCGCAGGATTGCGATCACCTCGGGACGGCTGAAGTGCGGATCGACCTCCTCCTCCCCGGCGAGCATCTTGCGCACGGCGGTGCCGCTGATGATGACCCGGTCCTCGGCGCCGTGAGGACATGTGCGCGTCGACGCCATGCCGTCACAGGTGCGGCAGTAGAAGGTGAGATCGATCTTGATCGGCACCGTGAGCAGAGCACCCGGCGGAATGCGGTCGAAGATCTTCTGTGAGTCGAAGGGACCGTAGAAGCTGCCGACCCCTGCATGGTCGCGTCCGACGATCAGATGGCTGCAGCCGTAGTTCTGCCGGAAGACAGCGTGCAGCAGCGCCTCGCGCGGTCCCGCATACCGCATCTCGAGTGGGTATCCCGCCTGGATGACGGTGTCGTGGACGAAATGCTTGTCGACGAGCGCGTTGATCGCGCGCACGCGCACCTCGGCGGGGATGTCACCCTCCTTCAGCTTGCCGAGCAGCTGATGGATGAGCACCCCGTCGCACGTCTCCACCGCCACCTTGGCGAGGTACTCGTGGGCGCGGTGCATGGGGTTGCGTGTCTGGAAGGCTGCGACGGTCTTCCATCCCTTGGCGCGAAACAGCGCGCGCGTCTGCTCCGGCGTCATGTAGATCCCCGCGTAGCGATCGGGGAACGAAGCCTCGCTCAGGACACGCACCGAGCCGCCGATGTTGACGTCGCCCTGGGCCATGACCTTGGCCACGCCCGGATGACTGGTGTCGGTTGTGCCGAAGACCTGGCGGCACTCCTCGGCCTTGTCGATGGAGTACGTCTCCTCGACGGTCAGGATGCCCATCAGCTCCTGGGTCTCACCGTCGACGAGTGCGACCTCCGCGCCCTCGCGCAGCGACGACGCGTCGTCGCTTGTGGCCGAGACGGTGATCGGTATCGGCCAGAACGTTCCGTCCGCCATGCTCAGCGAGTCGCAGACGCCTTGCCAATCCGCGCGGCCCATGAAGCCGCGCAGCGGCGTGAAGGCGCCGATGCCGAGCATCACGAGATCGGAGGTCTCGCGTGAGGTGATCGTCAGTCGCGGCAGCGTTGCCGCGCGTGCACGCTCGTCGTCGCGCGCCTCCGCCGGCACCAGGAGCGGTGCCAGGCGCCGGTCGCGTCCGTGCGGTGCAACCAGGTCGCGCGCCGGGCTCGCCGACGTCACGGCGCCGGCCGGCAGCTCACCAACGGCCATGCGTCAGGCGACAGGTGCAGCGGATCCTTCGCGGCGTCCGTTCGCCGCAACCGGAAACAGCTTGCGCTCGTCGATCAGGCGCAGAACGCGTTGCACCGAGACCTCGACGTCCTCCGTGCTGGTGTCGATGAGCAGGTCAGGCGACTCCGGCGCCTCGTACGGGTCGGAGATGCCGGTGAAGTGCTGGATCTCGCCCACCAGAGCGCGCTTGTAGAGACCCTTGACGTCGCGCTCGGCCAGCACCTCGATCGGGCAGTCCACATGGATCTCGAGGAACCGGCCGATGTTGGCGTGCACCTCGTCGCGCACCTCGCGGTAGGGCGAGATCGCGGCGACGATGACCACGACGCCGTTGCGTGTCAGCAGCTGCGCGACAAACCCGATGCGGCGGATGTTCGTGTCGCGATCCTCGCGGCTGAAACCGAGCCCGGCGCTCAGGTTGGTGCGCACGACGTCGCCGTCCAGCACCTCGACAGGTGCTCCGGCGGCGCGCAGATGCTGCGCGACATGCTGCGCGATGGTCGACTTTCCGGCGCCCGAAAGCCCGGTCAGCCAGAGGGTGAGCCCTCGGTCCTGTCCAACGCTGGTCTCTGTCATTTGATTCCTGCCCCCCATTGTGACGACGGGATCTGCCGCGCCAAAGCTGATGTGTAAGTGAGGTGGGCTTCACGATCGTGCGCCGAGCACCAGCCCACACGCGTTCGGTCATCCCCCCGACGAGTGCACCGATCCTATTGAAACGTCCGGTTCGCTGTCAACTCGCCCCGGTCGGCGGACATGAAACAATGCAACGATGCTGCGGCGGGAGGCGGTGGCGCCGCCCCTCCGGCAGGGGGCGCCGGCGCC
>DASUWI010000005.1:0-40447 GCA_036378495.1 Candidatus Dormiibacterota bacterium | reverse complement strand
TCGAATGCTTCGACAGCTACCTTCCGCGTGCCGGCATCGAGTATCACTACTACGATCAGCTGGGCTCAGCCTACAGCGACCAACCCGACGACCCCGATTTGTGGGAGATCGATCGCTTTGTCGACGAGGTCGAGCAGGTGCGCCGCGCACTCGGCCTGGGGCCCGACAACTTCTACCTGCTGGGTCACTCGTGGGGCGGCATCCTCGCCATGGAGTACGCGCTCCGACACCAGGACGCCCTGAAGGGGCTCGTCATCTCCAACATGATGGCGAGCGTGCCCGCATACAACGAGTACGCGCGCACCGTGCTGATGCCGGCGATGGACCAGGATGTCCTCGCGGAGGTGCAGCGACTCGAGGCAGCGGGCGAGCACACGAGCCCGCGTTACATGGCGCTGCTCATCCCGCACCACTATGAGCAGCACGTGCTCCGCATGCCCGCCGACCTGTGGCCCGACCCCGTCAACCGCGCGTTCGCGAAGACCAACCAATCCATCTACGTACCCATGCAGGGACCCAGCGAGCTCGGTGCCAGTGGCAAGCTGCTCAGCTGGGATCGCAGCGCCGACCTGCACGCAATCACTGTGCCCACGCTGACGATCGGCGCCGCGTTCGACACGATGGATCCGGCGCATATGGAGCGCATGGCCGCGATGCTGCCCTCGGGCCGCTACCTCTTCTGTCCCCAAGGGAGCCACCTGGCGATGTACGACGATCAGCAAACGTACTTCGCCGGTCTGCTGTCGTTTATCGCGGACGTCGAGCAGGCCGCTACGCCCTGAAACCCTCCAGCGGCCCGGGCAGCGCCTCCTCCGCCACCGCGATCAGGCGTCTCACGTGCGTGCGCACGAAGATGATCGAGGCGATGACGGCGATGCCACCGACCACGATGAACGCGATCTCCAGCGGCCGTCCGACGCGCTCGATCTCGTTGCCCAGCACGTACGCCGACACGCCCCAGAGCGCCGACCAGACGATGCCGCCGGCGGCGTTGGCGAGCACGAAGTGCACCCAGTGCATGCGGTTGGTCCCCGCAAGGAACGCGGCGTACGTGCGGAGGACCGACACGAACCGCCCGAAGAACACCACCTTGCCTCCGTGCTTGAGGAACAGGTATCGCCCCACCTTGAGCTTGGGCTCATCGAGACGGATGTACTTGCCGAAGCGACGCAGCAGCGGGTACCCGCCGAACCAGCCGATGGCGAATCCGATGTTGTCGCCCACGATCGCGCCGCAGACGGCGGCGAAGATGATCCCGGCGATGTTCAGTTGATGTGTCGTTCCGGCGAGCACCGAGGCCGTCACCAGTATCGTCTCGCCGGGAAAGGGCACGCCGAGGCTCTCGATCATGATGAAGAGACCCACGGCGAGATAGCCGAGGGTGCTCAGCGTGCCGACGAGGTTCTGGCTGATCATCGGATCTGCGTGCTTCCGTTGACAGCGCCGATCACACCGGCGGCACGGGGTGGTGCCGGGCAGGCTGATCACGGCGGCGAGTGGCGTACATGCGGAAGCGTCGCGTGAGTTCCGCGCGCAGGTCGTTGGGTGCGATGACGGCGTCGACGATCAGCTCCGAGGCGAGCCGGTAGATGTCGATGTTCTCGCGATAGTCGTCCTGGAGTTGCGTGACGAACGCGGCCCGCTCCGACTCCGGCAGCTCCTGGATGCGATTGTAGTAAACGGCGTTGATCGCCGCCTCCGGCCCCATGACCGCGATCTGTGCCGACGGCAGCGCCAGCGTGCAGTCGGGATCGAATGCCGGCCCGTTCATGGCGTACAGTCCGGCGCCGTATGCCTTGCGCATGATGACGCAGACCTTCGCAACGCTCGCCTGCGACAACGCAGCGATCATCTTGGCGCCGTGGCGGATGATGCCCTGACGCTCCACCGCGGTTCCGATCATGAACCCGGGGACGTCCGCGAGGAAGAGCAGCGGAATGTTGAAGGCGTCGCAGCACGTGATGAAGCGCGTGGCCTTGTCTGCGGAGTCGACGAATAGCACACCGCCCTTGAACCGCGGCTGTGACGCCAGCACCCCGACGGCACGTCCGTCGATCCGCGCCAGACCGCACACGATCTCGCGTGCGTACAGCCGCTTGATCTCGAAGAACGAACCCTCGTCGATCAGGCCGCGCACGATCGCCATGACGTCGTAGCCCTTCTGCGGCTCGTCCGGAATCACGCCGGCGATGTCCGCGGCGTCCGCCGGCACCGACCCACCGGCCACATTGGCAGGCGTCTCGCGCCACGACTGCGGCATGAACGCCATGTACTCGCGCGCGGCACCCAGCGCCTGTTGCTCGGTCTCTACCAGCACGTCCCCGCATCCGCTGACGGTGCAGTGCATGCGCGCCCCGCCCATCTCCTCGAGCGTCACCTTCTCGCCGACGACCACCTCGGCCATGCGCGGTGATCCCAGGTACATGGAAGCGTGGCCCTCGACCATGATCACGAGGTCGCAGAACGCTGGAATGTACGCGCCACCGGCGGCGCTGGGACCGAGCAGCACGCACACCTGCGGCACGCGACCGGAGAGCCGCACCTGCATGTGGAAGATGCGCCCGGCGTGGCGCCGTCCCGGGAACATCGCCACCTGATCGGTGATGCGCGCGCCCGCGGAGTCGACCAGGTACACGAGCGGAATCTGGAGTCGCTCCGCTGTCTCCTGGATGCGCACGATCTTCTCCACCGTGCGCGCCCCCCACGATCCCGCCTTGACAGTCGGGTCATTGGCCATCACCGCGCAGGGGCGGCCATGCATGGTCCCGATGCCGGTGATCACGCCGTCGGCTGCGAGCTCGGGGTCCTCGTTGTTCGCCAGCACGCCGTCCTCGACGAAGTCAGTGCCGGGATCGAACAGCAGCTGCAGCCGGTGTCGTGGCATGAGCTTTCCCTGCTCCGCCAGCTTGCGCCGGTGCCGCTCCGGTCCCCCGGCGCGGGCGCTCGCCAGCCGCCGCTCGACCTCCGTCTCCGCGTCGCCGGACGCATCCCGGCGCAGGGGGTCAGCCAACGTGTTCCCGCGCAGCGTCGCCGGCAAGCGGGGCACCCGTCCAGATCCCGGCGCGGTGCAGCTTCCCGGGCAGCTCGCGCCCCAGGTCGGCGGCAAGCACGCGGGCCACGTCGACCAGCCCTGCGAGGTCGGCGCCGTAGCGGGCGCCGAGCGATCCCAGCGCCTGCAGCGCGTCCTCGCTGCACACGTTGCCGGTGGAGCGCGGCGCGAACGGACACCCGCCGACTCCGCCAACCGAGCCATCGAACCGCCGTACGCCCGCCTGGTAGGCGGTCACCACATTGGCGACGCCGCAGCCGCGCGTGTCATGCATGTGGAACGCGAGCCGGTCGTGCGGAACGACAGTGGCGAGGCGGTCGCACATCTCCGCCACGGTGCCCGGCGTCGCCACGCCGATGGTGTCGGACGGCGCCACCTCGTCAGCGCCGAATTCGACGAGCGTGCGGCAGAGCTGGACGACGCGTTCGAGCGGGACCGCACCTTCGAACGGGCACCCGAAGCTGACCGAGAGCGCGACGTCGACCGTGCACCCCGAGTCATGCGCGGTGCCGATCACGCTCTCGAGATCGTGCAGCGACTCGTCGATCGATCGATTCACGTTGCGCCGGTTGAACGAGTCGGTGGCGGCGACCGTGAACAGGACGTTGCGCACACCGTGATCGAGGGCCAGCTCCAGCCCGCGAGCGTTGGGGATGAGCACCCGGACACGCGACAGCTGGACGGCGTCGAGTGCTCGCAGCACGTCGGATGCGTCAGAGAGCTGCGGCACCCAGCGGGGCGACACGAACGATGTCGCTTCGACGCGCGTCGCGCCCGCGTCGAGGAGACCGCGCACCAGACGCAGCTTCGCCTCGGTGGTGACGGGGCTCGACACGTTCTGCAAGCCGTCGCGTGGTGCGACGTCGGTCCACACCACCTGCGGGGGGTCAACCCCCCGCACACCCCCCGGGTCACCCGCGGCGGTCATCGCTGCTCACGCGGCGCTGCAGGACAGAACATCGCACACACCATCGAATTGATCGGCGGAATCGGGAGCGCAGCGACGACGGTCCACAGCACCGAGCCGGCACGCACGGCGAGCACCACACCCGCGATCCAGGCCACCGCACCGGTCACCAGCGCGATCGAAGCGACTGCCGCAACGGCGGCTCCGTAGGCGCCGGGACCGCCGGTGCCGCCGAGCGCTTGCAAGACCGCACCGGCGAGCACGCACAAAGCGGAGAATGCGAGCGTGCTCCGCCGGGTCACGAAGGGTCGCGCAGGCGCTGACCGCGGAAGTTTGACTGCCATGAACAGCTCCGGTCGAGCCTGAATTGATCGCATCCACCGTACCAGAGGTCGATCCCGCCTGAAGCGGATACACTGCGGCCCAGGCATGCCGCGGTTTCGTCTCGGCCCGTACATCAGCACCACATTCGCGGTTGAGGACTGGCGCGCCTTCCGACTGTGTGGCATGGACGAGGTGGGTCGCGGCGCGTACGCCGGTCCGCTGGTGGCCGCAGCCGTCGTGCTGCCGCCGCGTTTCCGGCATCCGCTGCTGCGCGACAGCAAGATGCTCACGGCACGACAGCGCGAGATCGTCGCCGAGGTGCTGCGCCGGCGCGCGATAGCGTTTGCGATCGCCGAGGTGAGCGTCGAGGAGATCAACACGCGCGGGCTCGGCTGGGCCAACGTCGACATCTTCTGCCGGCTCGTGGACCAGGTGCAGGCCGACGGTTACTGCTGCGACGGGAAGCTGCGCATTCCCGCATCGCGCCCGGTCCACTCACTCGTCGGCGGCGACAGGCTGGTGCCGGCGGTGTCTGCCGCTTCCATCATCGCCAAGGTGTACCGCGACGAGCTCATGCGCCGGATGCACGAGCAGGCGCCGCACTACAACTGGGCGCAGAACAAGGGGTACGGCGCCCTCGAGCACCGCACCGCAATCCGCGATCACGGTCCGCACGCGATGCACCGACGCGTGTTTCTGGCCTCCGTGCTGCAGGGTGAGCTTGACCTCGGGTCAGTTGGCGCAGGAGCAGGCGCCACCGCAGGCGCAGCCACCGCCTGACAGCGCCGCAGCGTCGCCGGCACCCGGCCCGGCGCGCACCGCGACCCGGCTGATCAGCGGCATGCTGGCGCGGCTCTCGCAGAGCGGGCACACGGCGGCGAGCTCACGGTCCGCCACGGGTCGCAGAACTTCGAACACCGCGCGGCATTCGCTGCAGAAGTATTCGTACATGGGCACGGGCACAGCGTAGCGCGCGACGAAGCGCTGGACCAGCACACGGCGAGAGGCGATTTGACGGGGCGAACATGCGTTCGCTAGAATTGGCCTCGTGCCCAGCCTGGATCTCCTCCTCCCGCTCGACGACGGCGCCGCCGGAGAGCTGGCGCGGCAGCGCATCGACCACCTGCGGGGGCTCGGCAGCATCAGCCCGGGTGATCTGGTGCGTCTGGGCCGCTCGTTTCCCACGCTGGCGTCCATCTACGGCGCGCCCGAGGCGAAGCTCGCCGCGGTGATCGGCCCTGTCACGGCCGCGCGGATCCGCTGGTTCCTCGACGCTCCGCTCGATACGCGGCTCCTCCCCTCACGTGCACCCGCGCCTACGGATGCGGTGCGCGCCGCCTAGAATCAGTACTTCGGCGGGCGTGGTCAGTAGGCGCAGAGGATTTCAACGCATGAGTGATCAGTTATGAGAAAACGCCAAACGCGACGGGCTGCCCTCGAGAAGGATCTCTCGCAGGCCGGGGCCAAAGCGGTGGAGACCATGTCAGAACTCGCCGAGCAGGCCTGGGCGCTGGCCCGAGAGGTCGGCCACGTGGCGTCGCCGGCGGTGCAGCGCTCCGCCGAGAGCCTCGCGCGGGCGCTGGAGCGCGCCGCTGACTCCAAGCTGGCCAAGGCCGGTGAGCAGCAGGCAACCGAGGTCGCGCTCGTTGCCCGCGAACGGCTCGCCGACGCCTCCGAGAAATTTGCGGACGTGGTTCGTCCCAAGGCCAGGAAGAAGACGCACCGGATACGCAACACCGCGCTCGGTCTCGCGGCCATCGGCGGAGCCATTGCTCTCTTCCAGTCCCCGCTCCGGGCGAAGCTCACCGAGCGGCTTTTCGGACCGCCGCCCGAGGACGAGCCCGAATCCATCACCCTCCCCGGTGCTGCCGCCGAGCCTGCCGACGCGGCGCCGCCGCCACTCCCGCCCGATGAGCGCGGCAACGGTGTGCCGTCAGCCACCGCGGCGGGCGTCGACGCCAGCAACGGCTGACGGCGCCGCACGACATGCCGGAGCCCAGGCCAGGGCCGCGGGGCCGCTCGGACGATCGGGTGCGCCCGCCGGCCGGGCCGCCCCGCCCGTTCCGTCCCGCGCCTCGGCTTGACAGCGCGCACGCGCTGCCGCACACCCTGAGACTCCGCGACGGCGACCGCGAGCTCGAGGTGAGCGGGTCGGCAGGGTTCATCCGCCAGGTCATCGACGACATTCCCGACCTGTGGTCGCGTATGCACGGGCAGCGGCCGGCCCAGCCATCCGCCATCCGTATGCCACGACCAGCGTCGGACGCTGCGCTTCCCGCCGTCGGCGACGAGTGAAATCGGGCCTTCTGGGCACACTGAAGCCGATGGGAGCTGTCATCGACGTCAGCGACGCCACCTTCCAGCAGGAGGTGATCGAGCAGTCGCAGTGGGCGCCCGTCGTCGTCGACTTCTGGGCCGCCTGGTGCGGCCCCTGCCGGGCGCTGGGTCCGATTCTCGAGGAGATCGCGCAGCGCTCCCCCAAGGTCACGCTGGCCAAGCTCGATGTCGACGCCAATCCGCGCACGCAGCAGCGCTTCGGCGTTCGCGGCATCCCCGCGGTCAAGGCCTTCGCCGGTGGCACGGTTGTGGACGAGTTCGTCGGAGCGCAATCGCGGCCGCTGGTGGAGCAGTTCTTCGCCCGGCTCGAGATGGCTGTTGAGGAGCTTCCCCGTGACGAGACCGGCCTCCGCGAGCTCTTGGGGCGCGCGCCAGATCGCACCGACGCCCGCCGCAACCTCGCGAGGCTGCTGCTGCGCGACGGCCGCCTGGATGACGCGACCACCGTGCTGACGCCGGCGGCGCACGACGCCGGGGCGGACGGCCTGCTGGCACGAGCGGAGTTGCGGCGCGAGGCCGAAGGGGCGCTTCCCGCCTCGCTGGCCACACCGGACGGAGCCGAGGAGCTCGATGCCTTCCCGGACGTCATCGCCGCGATCAGGTCGCGCGACGGCGCGGTGCGCGCCCAGCTCCGCCGCGTCGCCGTGGGAGTTCTGGCTGAGAACGCCGACGATCCGCGGGTCACCACCCTGCGCGGCGACCTCAGCAGCGCTCTCTTCTAGGGCCTCGCGTCCGCGACGCCGCGCTGGCTGCCGCGAGCAGCTGCAGCAGCGCTGCATGCATGGTGCGCGTTGGTTCCGGCGTCACCGGCATGCGTGTGTCGGCCGGCATCTGTGCGGCCACGGGAATCGACGCCGTCCTTCTGTCGCCTCCGAGCAGTCGGTCCCTTCTAGCGACCCCGTGATTCGCCGAGAAAGTCTCCGAAGAGCTCCGCGGTGTCCATCGCTGGGTCACCCACCTGGGCGAACGTGTCGAAGCGCGCCCGCAGCGCCGCGTACTGCGCGACGAGTCCGGGATCGCCATAGGCTTCGGATGGGTCCCAGGCGTGGAGATAGCGCACCTCGGATATACCCGCCTGCAGCATCTCCTTCAGGCAGCCGAAGCACGGCTGCATGGTGCTGGTGAGCGCGGCGCCCAGCACCTGCTGGCCGAAGCGCGCCGCTGTCAGGATGGCGTTCTGCTCGGCGTGCACGCAGATGCACACGTCGTAGGCGCCGCCGCGGAGCCGCTCGTCGTCGCGTCGCGAGCAGCGCAGGCAGCCACCCTCAGAACAGTTGGGCATGCCGAAGGGGGTGCCGTTGTAGCCGGTGCTGAGCACCCTGCCCTCGCGGGTGATGACGGCGCCGACGCGCCGCCCCAGGCAGTCGGCGCGCGTGCGAGCCGCGAGCGCGATGAGCAGGAAGTACTGCTGCTTGTCAGGCCGTCGTGGCGCCGCCATTGGGACTTATGGTGGCGGATCACTGCCGTGCTCGCGCGCGCTGCGGGCGTGCGCGCCGGCGCCCACGTCGCGAGGCACGCAGCCACCACGGCCCCAAACAGCACACGGCGCATCGCACGCGCTCCCTCCGTGCGACTCGAGGCTTCGTGGCGAACACGCGGCGGACCAGGTCACAAACGACGATGCGTGGTCGTACTGCCAGCGTAGGATGCTGGCTCGGAGTGGGCGAGATTACGGAGATGTTGCCTTGGCGGGCGGGATGAGCCGAGGGGTCCGGTAGGCCATGGGGCAGAGCTGGAACGGCGACCTGGTCCACGACACCGGCAACGTCGTCTCGGACATCGGTGGCTGGTTCAGCGGGCCGCCGGGTGACCCGGGCCGGATCCGCCAGGTGGCGAGCCAGATCGAATCACTGGGCGATCGCCTGGATCGCGACCGCCGCGGACTCAACCAGGCGATCGACGAGCTGACCCGCAGCTGGCAAGGCGACGGCGCGACGCAGTTCCACGAGACGTGGTACGGCGCAAGCGGCGGCGCGGCGCCGGCGACGGTGATGGCCGATGCGCACACGCAGCTTGCCGGCTTCGTGCGAAACCTCCGCGACTATGCCGACCAGCTGGAGCAGGCGCAGAACGAGCACTGGATCCAGATGGGGATCCTGGCGGCATTGACAGTGGTGAACGCCGCCCAGCTCGGCGCCGACCCGGCGACCGACGCCGCCGAGGTCGGGGTCGCCGCGACCACCGAAGTCGCGGCGGGCTTCACGCTGGCGAGCGTCGGGACCATGGCGATCGAGGGGGCGTTCGTGGGGCTGTCCAGCGACGTGGTCGCGCAGCTGGGCGCGGACGTGCTCGACCACGTCGACCCGGCCTTCGACCAGACGGGTGATCACGCAACGTCGTGGTTCAACCCGCAGGAGGCGGTGGTCAGCGGTGTGGTGGGCGGTGTCGGGGGCGCGCTTCTGGGAACTGCGGGCTCGCTGCTCCGTGGTGGCGCGCCAGCGATCGACGCGGATGAAGCCAACCTGGCGGGCGATACGCGGGAGCTTCTGGCTGATGCGCCGGCACCGCCGCCGAAGGGCTTTGACGCCTCAGACACCGGTGAACCCGTGCCATCTCGTCTGGACCCGACGACGAACCTCCGGCCCGATCTGACTGGCGTCAACGGCGACCCCAATCCCGCCCCTGTCAACTGCTCGGCGTGCGTAAAAGCGGTCGATGCACGCATGACCGGCGATACAGATGCTTACGCCGGTGCGATGAAGGAAGGTGTCCCGATGTCGGCGATCGAGAAGGAGTGGGGTGGACCGCTCGATCAGAAGGGGTGGTCGACGATTGAGGCGGACATGAAGAATGCGGGCAGTGGCGCCAGGGGTGTCATGACCCTCCGGACCGAAGACGCCGCTCACATTGTCAACGTTGTCAATGACAATGGGACGGTTCGGATCCTCGATGGTCAGATTGGGAAGAGCGCCGCAGGTCTTAGCGAATATGTGAAGGACACCAATTTTGATGACCCCTCCACGGAGACGTCGTTCCGCTTGACCTATTCTCCTCCTCCGGCTGACGCGCCGGCTCCGCCTCCGAGCGCAACGCCTCCGAGTCCATGAACGAGCCAACACTGTCGCGCGACGAGGCTATTGCGATCGTTCAGGACTGGCTGCGCCGGGAGAGGGAGCCGTCTGCCGGCATACCAATGGGTGTGGTTACCGCACGCATCGCGGAGAGTGACGAGGCCTTCATCGTGCCGTGGCAATCGCAGGCATATCTCGACGGGGATCGCGGGGCGATGATTGTCGGAACCTACCCGGTGATCGTCGACAAGCACAGCGGCGAACTGGTGCATGGACGTCCGGTGATCGCCTTCGACATTCAACTTGCCGAGTACGGGGCGTCCCGAGCACGCGACCGCTGACGGCAACTCCTAACCGCCGCGGATGAGATTCGCGAATTGATCCGTGCCTTGACGCTAACCGAAGATCCGCCTGCGTCACGAGGGGGCAAAGAGGGGCGGCTGTATGCTTGGGACCGGGCATAGGGGTGGGGTTGGCTCCACGAGGCCAATAAAGCACAACGCAACGCAGCGAGCCTGAACCGATAGGACGAAGCTCGTATGAAGCCCCCACGGGCGGGTAGCTCAGCCGGTTAGAGCAAGGGGCTCATAACCCCAAGGTCGCTGGTTCGAATCCAGCCCCGCCCACTGCCCGCCCTCCAGTCGACGTGTGCGGAGCCGGGGCACGTACCGTGTCACGGCGATGGCGGTTGACGTGTCGTTACAAACAGTGGAGCCCGCGCCGACCGCGGTCGTCATGGCAACGACTACTTGGACCGCGTTCCCCGCGCAATGGAAACCCATGCTGGATGCGGTCTGGAGCTTCCTCGCCTCCGCGCCGGAGGGCCTGCACACGCATGGCCACAACGTCATGCTCTACAAGGACGGCGTGCCCAACGTCGAGGTCGGTGTTCTGGTGAACGGTCCGTTCGAACCGGCCGGTGATGTGAGGCCGTCGCACACGCCGGGGGGCTTGGTGGCGCGAGCCACCCACACCGGTCCGGTCGCGAGACTTGGCGAGACGTACGAGGCCATACACGCGTGGTGCAGCCGCCACGGGTATCGCCCCGACGGGCCGCGGTGGGAGATCTATGGTGATCCCGATCCGGGCACGGGCGTGTTCGCGGTCGAGGTGCTCGTGTCCGTCGTCGCTGCCTGAGGCGCGCGGTCGACGCGCTGCTCGCGGCCGCGCTCACGCGCCATGGCCAGCTCGCGCACGCGGCTCAGCGTGTCGATCTCGCGCAGCGGCTTGTCGTGCCGCCAGCGCGCGATGCGGGGAAAGCGGAGCGCATACCCGGAGCGATGGCGCGTCGACACCTGCACCGCATCGAACGCCACCTCGAGAATGATCGTCGGCTCGACGCTGCGGTAGTGGCCGCGATCCAGTGTCGTGATCTCCAGCAGCAGCTGGGTCATCTCGGCGATCTCCGAGTCCGTGAGCCCGGTGTATGCCTTGCCGATCGGCACCAGCTCGTCGGTGCCGTCGACGCGCACCGCGAACGTCACATCACTGAGCACCCCGCGACGCTTTCCATGGCCCCACTCGGCACCGGTGACGACCACGTCGAGCGTGTCCAGCGGACGCTTCAGCTTCAACCAGCTCAGGCCGCGCCGCCCCGGCGTGTACGCCGAGTCCGGACGCTTGAGCATGAGTCCCTCGTTGTTGCGCGCGCGCGCGTCGGTGAAGCGGCGGTCGATCTCGGCCGCGCCATGCACCTCCTCCAGGTGCGCCAGCACGATGCCGCCCGGGGTGTTCAGTCCCTCGAGGCGAGCGCGCCGCTCGCGCAGCGGCCTATCCAGCAGCACGGCCTCGCCGTCGACGAGCACGTCCCAGGCGACGTATACGACCGGCGCGGTCGACATGACCGCGGCGTCGGGTTTCACCCGTCCCAGCCGCGTCTGCAGCGCCGCGAAGGGGAGGACGCGGCCCCTGTCGAAGGCGAGCACCTCACCGTCGAGGATGACGTCGCCGGACAGGCCTGCCGCGGCCTGCGTGATCTCGGGGAACTGCCGGGTCACGTCGTGCAGATCACGGCTGTACAGCGCCACCCGCTCGCCACGGCGGTGCAGCTGGCATCTGATGCCGTCATATTTGTCCTCAACCCAGGCAGCAGCCCCCATGCGCTCCACCGCCTCCTCCGCGTCGGCCACCGGCGTCGCCAGCATGAACCGCAGCGGGACGAACCACTGCGGCCGCACGTGCTCGAGGCCGCCGTCAGCCGCCAGCTGCGCGACGGCGCCGAGGTCGGCCGTGACCATCACCGCGCGGCTCACGGCCCGAGGCTCGGCGCCGAACGCGGTACCGATCGCCTCCTCCACCAGCCCCTCGCGCAGCCCGATGCGCATCTCGCCGGAGACCAGCTTGGCGATGAACCTGGCGCCGGGCGGCGACGCTCGCGCGAGGAGGTCGCGCAGCCCTGCGGTCTTCCGCCGGGTCCCGGCCGCCGTGGCGATGGCTCCGAGCGCCGTGTCGATCTCGGGGAGGCTCAGCGGTTGTCCGGCGGGAGTCCGGTGTGAGAGCAGCTCCCCGGTGACGTCTCCGAGGTCGGCGTGTCGACGCCAGGCGCGTCCGATCGCCTTCTCGCCGGCGCCGGACAGCTCGCGCAGCACCGCGCCGAACGCCGCGCCGCCAACGTTGAGCGTCCTCGCGTCACCGGCCGGGAACACGGCGCCCGCGTAGTAGCGCGTCGCCAGTGCGAGCTCCTCGCGGTCGCAGCGCCGCAGGACGTCCGCCAGCAGCTGCACCTTCTCGCGCTTCGAGGACGTCGCCGCGATGGCCTCCGCTGCGGCGGCAATGTCGTCGATGGACAGCATGGGGACGATCATGCCGCAGCCACGTGCTGCATAACCCCATCACAAGTCCGGATGCCGTATAAAGGCGGCGCCGCCGGTGTGCAGCGGCATCACAATCAGAGTCGGAGGACGTGACCATGACCGACATCCGCGGCTGGCGCGCCGTATCCCAGGACGACGACGACGAGGACGACGACGAAGACGAGTTCGACGAGGACGACTCCGAGTAACGGCGACAGCGCTGCTCGCTTCAGCGAAGTCAATCTTATCGCCGACCCTCTCTACGGCTACATCGAGATCACCAAGGGCCGGCACGGCGAAGCCAGCGAGAGCGCGCTGCTGGACACGCCCTGGCTGCAGCGGCTGCGGAGAGTGCACCAGCTGCAATCTGCGTGGTGGGTGTTCCCCACCGCGGAGCACTCGCGCTTCGTGCATCTGCTCGGCGCGATGCACCTCGCGAGCCTCTTCGCGAGGCGCATCGACGATTCTCTGCGTGCCTCGATACCGGACACGCCGTCAGCGCCGCTCGTCGAGGAGACGCTGCGCCTGGCGGGGTTGCTGCACGACGTCGGGCACGGGCCGTTCGGGCACTTCTTCGACCAGGAGGTGCTGGCGGGGTGGCATATCGACCACGAGGTCATCGGACGCCGGCTGGTGACCAACGAGCTCGCCGAGCGGATCGCGTCGCTGCGATCGAGTCCCGGCGGCCGCTTCGCACCCGGAGAGCAGGTCGACCCCATGTGGGTGGCGTGGGTCATGGCGGACGCGGACATCGAGGGGTATGCGCCACCACACTGGCTGCGCGCGCTCAAACCCGTTCTGTGCGGACCCGCGACGATCGACAATCTCGACTACGTGCCGCGCGACGCGTACATGTGTGGCATCAGCCTGGGACCGATAGAGGTGCAACGGCTGATCCACTACACGTTCGTCAGCGGCGATACCCTCGTGCTCCACGGGCACGCCACCGCCGCGCTCGAGATGTTTCTCGCGTCGCGACTGTACATGTATCTCAACGTCTATCACCACCGCACAGGAAGGCGGTTCGACCTGTCGATGCGCGAGGTGTTCGCCGACACGGTCACCGAACTGCTGCCGGGAAACCCCGTGGACCACATGGACGCGTTCCTGCAGCTCAACGACTGGGCGCTGCTGGACGCGGTGCAGCGCTGGCAGCGCGAGCCGGAAGGCACCGCGCGGCGCAGGCTCGCCGACGCGTGGGCGCGCATCACCGCGCGCGACCTCACGTGGCATCTGGCGTACGAGACTGTGGCCGACTCCGAGCTGGACACAACCCATCTTCAGGAGCAGATCGAGGCGTCGCTCCCCGCGCAAGCGCGCGGCGCGCGCCTCGAGGTGGACATCGCCACGGCGCGTGTCGCACCCCACAACCCGCTGACGGAGCATGGCTTCGTGCACATCTACGATCCCCTGCAGGGCACCATCGAGGAGCGCCGCGTGGCCGAGCTGGTGTCGCGCCTGCCGCAGTACAACCGCGTGGTGCGTGTGTTCACCGACGACGCCGGCAAGGTGGCCGCGATCCATCGCGCGGCGCGCGACGCGCTGGAGTCCTAGTGCGGCGCGTGTGACAGCACCCAGTCGACCGCCTGCTGTGGCGTGTCGACGCGATGCAGGGATATGTCGGGTGAGTCGTCGCCGGCGCGGCGGATGTCCCACGTGTGCAGGCCGACCACGGGCCTGCCGATGCGCAGCGCAAAGCCGATCTCGCTCAGGGTGCCGTAGCCGCCACCGATGGCGATCAGCGCGCGGCAGCAGTGCGCGATCAGCGAGTTGCGCATCTCCCCGAGGCCGGTGGGAAGCGCCAGCGTGATGTCCTCGCTGGCGTCGTCCGGGTCGTCACCGGGGAGCAGGCCGACCGCCGTGCCGCCGCGCGCACGCACCCCGCGAGCAACAGCTGCCATCACGCCACCGTGTCCACCGCACACCACCAGGGCGCCGCGCGCTGCCAGCAGCTCACCCACCTGCTCGGCGTCGCGGATCGCGGCCGGTTCCTCCTTCGACGTTCCGCACACGGCGATCAGCGGCGGGCGGCGAGCCATGTCCCTGCGCGTGCGGCGCGTCCTAGCGAGCCAGCGGCACGCGCGGACCGGCGGGCATCGCCGGTGGCGCAGCGGCGGCGAAGTTCTCCTTGCTCACCTCGGCCGCGATGTGCGACGCCACCTCACGGAAGACGTGGCCGACGGGGCTGTCACTCCCGCCCACCATGAAGGGCGCACCGTGATCACCGACGCGTATGCGCGGATCCAACGGAATCGCGCCAAGAAAGGGCAGCCCGTACTTGTCGGCAAGCTCCCTGCCGCCGCCACTGCCGAAGATGTCGGTGCGCTCGTCGCAATGGGGGCAGATGAAGCCGCTCATGTTCTCCACGACACCGAGCACCGGTACGTTGAGCTTGCGGAACATCTGAATGCCGCGGCTGACGTCGGCGAGCGACACGTCCTGCGGCGTGGTGCAGATCACGGCCCCCGTCATCGGCATGCTCTGCGCCAGGCTCAGCTGCACGTCGCCCGTGCCCGGCGGCAGGTTGATGACGAGGTAGTCGAGCTCGCCCCACGCGACCTCGTAGAGGAACTCGCGCAGCGCTTTCGCCAGCATCGGACCGCGCCAGATCACCGGCTCGCCGGGCTTGAGGATGGTGCCGAACGACACCACCTTGAGCCCGTGCGCCTCCAGCGGCAGCATCTTGCCCTCGCGGTTGGCGCGCGGTTCCCCGGTGAGGCCGAGCATGATGGGCACATTCGGGCCGTACACGTCGGCATCGAGCAGACCGACGCGTGCGCCTGACTGCTGCAGCGCAAGCGCCACATTGACGCTGAGTGTGGACTTGCCCACACCGCCTTTCCCCGCGCTGACGGCGACCGCGTTGCGCACCCCGGGGATCTCCTGGCGGCCGGGCAGCCCGCGCGTGGAGCTGACGTCGGAGTCCCACGTGACACGCACCGATGTGATGCCGGGTACCGAGCCGATCACGGCCGCATCGATATCGGCCTGAATGCGGTCTTTCAAGGGACATGCCGGTGTCGTCAGCACGACGCGCAGCGATGCGACATCGCCCTCGACGGCGAGATCGCGAAGCATGCCGAGCTGCATCATGGGACGGTGCAGCTCTGGGTCGATGACCGTTGCGAGCGCGCGTTCGAGCGCCTCGACAGTCGCGGACTCACTCATCTGTAATCGAGTATACCCACGGTGCCGCAAGCAACTCCGATCCCGAGAACCTGCCCAGGTCGCGAATGCAAGCCCTGTCACTAGAATTCCTCGCGCAATGCTCGATCGCCGCGTGATCCGCGACCTCGAGGGCCAGGTGGACGCGCCACAGGTCTACACGCGCCCCGCGGACCTCGCTGCGTACGCATACGACGCGTGGGGCGCCTCGGGTGAGCGCCACCTTCCCGATGCCGTCGTGTTCCCCGGCTCGACCGACGAGGTGGCCGGCGTCGTCCAGGTGGCGGCCTATCACGGCGTGCCCGTGGTGCCCCGCGGCGCGGGCACCGGCTACGCCGCAGGAGCCGCTCCCTGCCAGGGAGGGATCGTGCTCAGCCTGACCCGCATGAACCGCATCCTCGGCGTGGAGCGGGACGGCCAGCGCCTGTTCGCCGAGGCGGGGGCCATCACCAAGGCCGTGCACGCTGCGGCGCAGCGCACCGGCCTGTTTTACCCGCCGGACCCGGGCTCGAGCTCCACGTGCACGATCGGCGGCAACGTCGCCTGCAATGCCGCGGGGCCGCACACCCTGCGATACGGGGTGACGGCCGACTACGTCGCCGGCCTGACCGCGGTCCTCGCGGACGGGAAGGTGCTCCGGCTCGGCGAGGGCGGCGACCGGAGCCGCGGCGCGCTGCTCGCTCTGCTCGCCGGATCGGAGGGGACGCTTGCCGTAATCACCCAGGTGCTGCTGCGGCTGCTCCCGGCGCCCGCCGCCCGGGTCACGCTCGCCGCCAGGTTCAGCAGCATGGCGCGAGCGGCCACCTCGGTGGCGGAGGTGTCGGCCGCCGGCGTCGTCCCGGCGGCCCTCGAGTTCCTCGACGCCGGCGCGCTCGACGCGGTGCGCCGCGCCGGCGGGGGCGACCTGGGCGGCCATGCCGCGGCGCTGGTCATCTTCGAGGTCGAGGGGTCGGCGGCCGCCGTCGCGAACGAGGCGGAGGCGGTGCTCCGGGCGGCCTCCAGCGCCGGCGCCGACAGCGTCGAAGCCGCCACGACGCCGGCCGAGGCCGACCGCCTCTGGCTGGCCCGCAAGGCCGTCAGCGCCGCGGTGGCCAAGGTGATGATCGGCAAGGTGAACGAGGACGTGGTGGTGCCTCGCGACCGCATCGCGGAGCTGGTCGACTTCACCCACGTCATCGGGGAGCGCCACCAGCTGCCGGTCGTCAACTTCGGCCACCTGGGTGACGGCAACCTGCACGCCACCTTCCTGATCGATCCCAGGATCGCGGGCGAGCGACAGCGCGCCGATGCGGCCGCCGGCGAGCTGTTCGAGCGCGTCCTCGCCATGGGCGGCTCCCTCTCCGGTGAGCACGGCGTCGGGCAGGCCAAGCTCGGCTTCGTGGAACAGCAGCTGGGGCCCGGCGGTGTCGCGTTGATGCGACGGGTCAAGGACGCGATCGATCCGCATGGGACGCTGAATCCGGGGAAGAAGATCCCGCCGCTCGGCGTCGCCGAGGCGGAGCCGGCGGCCGTGGCCGCGGCCTCCTGAGGATCAGCCCCCGAGGCTCTCCAGCAGCGACCCTGCGTAGTCGGTGGCGTCGACGAGCGCGGCCAGGTCCTGGCCGTCGAGGGGCAGCTCCATCGAGATGTCGTACACGAAGCTGTAGACGTTTTCGAGCGTCCAGGCCCCGAATCCCACGCGGTGCAACGCCTCGGCGAGCCGGCGATCGGCCATCCCGACGTCGTAGGTCTCGCGGCTCGCTCGGTAGAGCGCGTTGAGATTGCGCAGCTCCACCTCGTACTCGGCGATCAACGCCGGGTCCGCCTCGGCGTCACGAAGCTGCGCCAGCTTCCGGGTGAGCTGCTGGATCTCGAGCTGGTACTCGTCCACAGCGCCACAAGTCTATGAGCGGTGCGCCCGCCCCCGGGGACCGCGCTACGCCGAGATGCGCGCGCCCACGGCGAGGCCGATGCCGTAGGTGACCGCGGCAGCAACCGCCGCGATTGCGAGCTGGCGGAGCGCGGAACGGATGCGCGAGCGGCCGGTGAAGACCGCCACGGTCCAGCCGATGGCGAGCGCGCTGACCGCCCCCAGGCCAACCGACGCGATCACCGCGGGCTGTCCCGAGGCGAAGAACCAGGGCAGCAGCGGGAGCAGCGCGCCGAAGGCGAAGCTGACGAACGACGAGACGGCCGCCTGCAGCGGCGCGCCGGTCTGGCTGGGGCGCACGCCGAGTTCCTCCGCGGCATGGACCTCGAGCGCCACCTCAGGGTCGCGCATGACGGTCTCGGCGATGCGCCGTGCGTCGTTGCGATCCAGGCCGCGGCGCTCGAAGGTGGCGGCGAGCTCGCGTGTCTCGCTCTCGGGATGCCGCTCGAGCTCGCGCCTCTCCAGCTCGAGCTCACGCTCCAGCAGCTCCTTCTGGGCGGACATCGAGATGTACTCGCCGGCTGCCATCGAGAAGGCGCCGGCGACGAGCCCGGCCAGGCCCGCAAGGCGCACGATGCCTGCGGCGGGGCCGGCACCGGCGACGCCGAGGATCAGCGAGATGTTGGTGATCAGGCCGTCGCTGACGCCGAACACCGCAGCCCGCGCGGCGCCGCCCTGAACGTCACGGTGGTGCTCACGCGGGGCGTGATGGCCATGGCCGGCGGCGGGCCGCAGGGCCTCGCGAATCTGCATGCGATCAACGATGCCATACACACGGATCGATCGCGCTCGTGTGGCCGGCGGTCAGTAGAAAAGGTGATGCAGCGCGATGGCCGGCGCCGCCAGGATCGCGATGATGTTCATGACCTTGATCATCGGGTTGATCGCCGGTCCGGCCGTGTCCTTCTCGGGGTCGCCGACGGTGTCACCGGTGACCGCCGCGGCGTGTGGGTCTGTGCCCTTGCCACCGAAGTGGCCTTCCTCGATGTACTTCTTGGCGTTGTCCCACGCGCCGCCGCCGGTGGTCATCTGCAGTGCCACGAACAGGCCCACCACGATCGTGCCCAGCAGCATCGCTCCCAGGGCCTGCGGTCCGAGCACGAAGCCGACGATCAGCGGCGCAATCACCGGCAGCAGGCCGGGGATGATCATCTCGCGCTGCGCGGCCGCGGTCACCAGCGCCACGGCGCGGCCGTACTCCGGCCGCGTCTCACCGAGCATGATGCCCGGCATCTCGCGGAACTGCCGGCGCACCTCGGTCACCACGCCACCCGCGGCACGGCCCACGGCGAGCATCGCCAGCGCGCCGAACAGGAACGGCATGATGCCGCCGATGAACAGGCCGACGATGACCGGCGGGTGTGTCAGATCGAAGAACCCGTTGCCGCCACTGCCGTTCTGCTTGAGGATGTCGGTGTAGCTGGCGAACAGCACCAGTGCGGCAAGCCCTGCGGAGCCGATGGCATAGCCCTTGGTGACGGCTTTGGTGGTGTTGCCCACCGCATCGAGCGGATCGGTGACGTTGCGCACCTCTTGCGGCAGGTCTGCCATCTCGGCGATGCCGCCGGCGTTGTCGGTGATCGGCCCGTACGAGTCGATCGCAACGACGATGCCCGTCATGCTCAGGAGGGCCATGGCGGCGATGCCGATGCCGTACAGGCCACCGAGCGCGGACGAGACGAGAATCCCGAGTCCGATGATCAGCACCGGGATTGCCGTCCCCTCCATGCCGATGGCGATGCCCGCGATGATGTTTGTGGCATGGCCGGTGACTGACGAACGCGCGATCGTGCGCACCGGCCAGAACTGCGAGCCGGTGAAGAACTCCGTCACCGCAACCAGCAGCAAGGTGATCACCACGCCGACCAGGGCGCACCAGAACAGGTTGAACGCCGGGTGGTCGAACCCGCCGAAGTATCCGCCGTTGTTCAGCACCGTGGTGACGATGGCGAAGCCCACGAGCGCGATGACGCCGGAGATGATGAGCCCGCGGTAGAGCGCGCCCATGATCCACGTGCCGCGGCCCATGCGCACGAAGAGTGTGCCGACGATCGATGCCACGATGCTGATCGCTCCAAGCAGCAGCGGGTAGATGACCAGCGTCATCTGGCCCTTGTAGAGCAGGAAGCCCAGCAGCATGGTCGCCACCGCCGTCACGGCATACGTCTCGAACAGGTCGGCCGCCATCCCGGCGCAGTCGCCCACGTTGTCACCGACGTTGTCGGCGATCACCGCGGGGTTGCGCGGGTCGTCCTCGGGGATGCCGGCCTCCACCTTGCCCACCAGGTCGGCGCCGACGTCGGCGGCCTTCGTGTAGATGCCGCCGCCGAGGCGGGCGAACACCGAGATCAGTGAGGCGCCGAACGCGAACCCGACCAGCGCATTGAAGTCGTTGAAAATGCCATAGGCGACAACAACGCCGATCAGTCCGAGGCCGACGACGAACAGGCCGGTGACCGCACCCCCGCGGAAGGCGACCAGCAGCGCGGCGTTGATGCCGCCGCGAGCGGCCTCGGCCGTGCGCAGGTTGGCGCGCACGGAGATGTTCATGCCGATGTACCCGGCGGCGCCGCTCAGCACCGAACCGAGGAGGAACAGCACGCCGGTCTTCCAGCCCAGCGCGACCGACAGGAAGATGAAGATCACCACCCCGATCGCCGCGATGATCGTGTACTGGCGGTTCAGGTAAGCCTGAGCCCCCTCCTGGATCGCCTTGGCGATCTCCTGCATGCGCTCGTTGCCCGGTGGCAGGCGCAGCACCCAGATGATGAGCCCGACCGCAACCAGCAGGGCGAGAACTCCGGCCAGCCCGATGGGCACCAGCACAGCGCGATCGAGGTGGGACATGCGGTCTCAGTGCTCCACTGTGCTGAACGAACGGGGCGCGCGCCGCCGCGGGCGTTCGCCTCCGAGGCGGCGGAATTGTACATGCGGGGGGCATGCCCCCCGCAAACCGCCGTTCCGGGAGAGCGGCCTTCCCGCACCCCGCGATTGCCCTCCTATGCTGCCTGCGTGTCTCGCCCGACCGACAGCGCCGGCCCGAGCGTGATCATCGCCGTCGGCGACGAGGTGCTCTCGGGGCACACCCTCGACACAAACTCGAACGTGCTCGCGCGCGCGCTGTTTGCCGCCGGCTTTGCCGTGCGCCGCATCGAGGTCGTCGGCGACGACCCCACCGCCATTGGAGCAGCGCTGTCCAGAGCGGTCGACGAGGCCGGCGTGCAGCACGTGGTGGTGAGCGGGGGCATCGGTCCAACGCCCGACGACCTCACGTTCGAAGCGGTCGCCGCCGCGCTGGGCCGTCCGCTCCAGCTGCACCCCGAGGCATTCGCGCACATCCAGGCGCTTGTGCGCCGCATGCATGACGCGGGCTGGGTCGGCAGCAGCGAGGTGAGCCCGGCGAACATGCGCAGCGCGATGCTGCCCGCCGGCGCCGAGCTGATCGCCAACCGCCGGGGCATGGCGCCCGCGATCCACCTCGCCGTCGGCGGCAGCAAGCACGTGTACGTGCTTCCGGGCATTCCCCGCGAGTTCACGACGATCGTCGAGGAGGAGTTGATCCCACATCATTTCGGTCGAGGTGCGGCGCTCACCGTGCTCGAGGTGCGATACCGCGCCGTCCCCGAGGCGGAGATGGCTGCGCCCATGCGGCAGCTGGCTGCTGAGTTTCCTGACGTGACGGTCGGTTCCTACCCGCAGACGCAGCGACGAGAGCTCGTCATGCGGTTGCGCGGACAGAACCCGGCGCGCGTCGCCGCCGCGGCGGAGCGACTGCGTCAGCTGCGCAAGGACGAGTAGCCGCTGCGGCTAACTCGCCTTCTGGAGGTTGCGGGCGCGCGGACCCTTGGGCGAATCGACGACGTCGAACGTCACCTGTTCACCCTCCTGCAGCGTGTCGAAATCCACTGCAGTGAGCTCGGTGCGATGAAAGAACACCTCGTTGCCATCATCTGCGCGGACGAAACCAAAGCCTCGATCCGGGATGATCTTCTTGATGCGGCCAGCAGCCACGGCGCGGTCCTCCAGGACTTTGTGCTGACAACGGTCCCGAATGCCATCGTCGATCCCCGCAACAATCTCCCGTGTCAGCAGCGGGAAACCGTCAAGGGCTTGATGGAGACAGCGGCGGAGGCGAGGGGGGACATCGCACACCGCAGTCCGGGCCCAGCATAACAGGCTACCCGTCACCGACGCGGCGCCACTCGGCGTAGAGGTCGGCCGTGCTGTACGGCAGATTGGCGTAGTAATCGGCGACGTCGATCGTCTCGGGCCACGGGCGCCGCGGCCGTGCGTTTCCGAGGTCGTTGGCTGCACGCAGCCACGCCTCGCCGAACGGTGTCGGCGTCCCGCCGCTGTCCACCACCCCACGGCGCAGCAGCTCGGGACGCCGATCGAAGGGCGGGAGCGCCGCGACGCGATCCGAGCTGTCGGACCAGGCCCGCGCGTGCACGCCGGCGCTCCCCACCGCCACCGCGCGATCCACGACATCCCCGGCGAATCGGCGCACATCATCGTCGAAGCCGGCGGCATCAGCACCACCCCGTTCGTCCAGTGCCGCGCCGATGTGAACGTGCTGCGGCGCGGTGCCCTCCGCGAGCCGCATGGCGAGCTGCACGAGGAACGCCGCCGCGGCGGAATCGATTGGCGAGTCGGCGAAGGCGAGGTGCTGCGCTTCGATCGCGAGACCGAGGCTGTCGACAGACGCCGCGGCAGCACTCAGACGCACCCCGCGAGCGCTCGTCACATCGGCTGCGCCCAGGGTCAGCGTGCAATGTTCGCCGGCATCGTGCAGGCGCCCGGCGAGGAGTGCCGCCCAGGCGCGCAGGTGTCCGATGCGGCGCGGACGCATCACGGTCGCGGGATCGTGGCCGAGGTCCCACATCGCCACGCCGGGATGGCCCGCGAAGGCGTCCAGCATGCCCTCGAGCCAGCGCAGCTGCGCCTCGACCATGCGCGAGTCCGTGTACTGATCGCGCGGGCCGCCGGGCTGCACCACCCCGCCCGTGACCGCGCGCACCCCCGGCCGGGCGGCATCGACATCGATGGCATACGCGGGCAGGAACACGCAGTCGCCGACTGTCTGGGCGAACAGCACCGGCACAGTCACCAGGTCGACGCGCGCAGCCGCGTCAACGAACGTCTCGAAGTTGCGCAGTGCTCCGTGGTCCGGCCGCGACATCGCCGGCATGAACACATCCCAGGGCAGCAGCGTGCGCACTGCGTGCAACCCGGAGTCGGCGATGGCGCGAAGGTCGTACCGCGTCCGCTCGGCGTCGAAGTCGTGCCATGCATACGGTCCGAGGTCACGTGGCCAGAGGGTCACCCCGCTCAGAACCGGCTCGAGCACGCGACTCACGGTGCGCAGCTCCCGGCGTGATCCGCAGCGGTCACCGCACGGCGCGTGGCGCGTCAGTACACGAAGAGGTCGATGCCACCCGCGACCGTGATCACCTGGCCCGTGACGTACCGCGCCTCCGGTGAGCAGAGAAACACGATGGTTGTCGCCACATCCTCGGGTTCACCGGCGCTGCGCTGTGCGGTGCGCAGCACCATGCGGTCGCGCATCTTCGCGTCGGTCATCTTCCAGGCCTCGGTCGCGACCACACCCGGCGCCACGATGTTGGCGGTGATACCGAAGCGCGAGCCCTCCAGTGCCATCGATTTGCCCAGCCCGATCACGGCCGCCTTCGTCGCCGCGTACGACGCCTGTCCGAAGCCGCCGAGCGTTGCCGCCACCGACGCCATGAACACCACACGCCCCCACCCCTGCTCGCGCATGTACGGCCACGCGGCCTTGGTGCAGTTGTACGCGCCGGTGAGGTTGACGCGCAGGTCGCGCTCCCAGAGGTCGTCGTTCTGCTGCTCGATCTGGGCGACGTGGTCCAGCGTCGCCGCGTTGTTGACGAGAATGTCGATTGCGCCGAAGTCTCGCTTGACGGCGGCGAACACATCGTGCACCTGGTCGCGATCGGTGACGTCCATCTTGATCGCAGCCGAGCGCCGTCCCATCTGCCGGATCTCCTCGCTGGTTCGCTCCGAGTAGACGACGTTCTGCGAGGTGAACACCTGGGCCAGCAGCGACTGCGTGGATTCCGCGGCGTTGCTGAGCGAGGGATCCGACTCGATCAGGATGTCGGTGACCACCACATCGGCTCCGGCGCGCGCCAGGGCCAGGCAGTCGGCGCGGCCGAGCCCGCGCGAGCCACCGGTGACCACGGCCACCTTCCCGCTCAGATCGAACATGGCTCAGCTCCTCGTTCCCACACGCGACCCCGGCTGTCCCTTGTGCCGTCGGCGATTCTAGCGACGTGCGGCGGCGTCGCCAGCCACCGAGTAGGTGTGCCCTGCAGCACGCAGGCGCTGCACCAGGACGTCGCCGAGGGCCGTGGCCGGTGTGAGCACGCCGCCGCCCCCGGGCAGGCGGTCGCGGTCGACCACGAGGCTGAGAGCGCTTTCCCCGAGCATCACCGAGGTGGCAGCGTACCCGGGATCGCCGCGGGCGGCAGCCGTGGCCACGAGACGGGCGCCGGTCGAGGTTGTGGTGTGCACCTCGAAGCGGAAGCGTCCGTTGCGCTGCGTCGTCTCGCTCGGCCCCTGCCCCGGCTTGGGCAGCAGCCGGTCGAGCACTGCGCGCGACGGGGCGATGCTGAGCCCGGCCACGAGACCGCCGAGGACGACGCTCGCCGCCGCGCTGCGCAGTGGCGCCACCGGTCCGGTGCCGAATCCCATGACCTCGCGGTAGCGGAACTCCCTGCCGTAGGCCCACTCCTGCAGCGCGTTGCTGCGGCGCACGACGCGCGTGTTGGCCCGCGCCATGACGAACGGTCCCACCCAGAGGCCTAGCTCCGCGTCGTGCTGCACCCAGTCCAGGTCGGCCTCCCTGCCCAGGCTGGGCTCGTGATCGCGGTCGGGGCTCAGCGCGTACGGGTCCCCGACGACGCGCCGCAGCCCCGGCTCGCGCTTCATCTCGTCGAGCTGTCCCTTCATCGACGAGAACGTGCCCCCGCTGAGGCTGCCTCGCAGCGAGGTCACGACGCACGTCGTGTGGCACAGCGTGCCGGCTCCGCGGCTGCGCGCCGTCTCGTGCAACAGCAGCGCTGCGAGATCCGAGGGTATCGAGTCGAATCCGCAGGCATGAACGATGCGGACGCCGGCCTCGGCCGCGGCGTGGTGGAAGCGCTCGGCGCTCTCTCGCATGAACAGGACCTCGCCGGTGAGGTCCGCATAGTCCGACTGCTCCGCGCAGCACGCGGCCACCAGCCCCATGCCGTGCCGGCGGTACGGGCCGGCTGTGGTGACCACCAGGCGTGCCGATCTCGCCAGCGCGGTCAGCGAGGCGGCATCGCGCGAGTCCGCCTCCAGCAGCGGCCAGGCTGTGGCATCGCCCTGGAGGCCGGCCCTGACGCTCTGCAGCGCCTCGATGTTCCGTCCGGCCAGACCGACGCGCAGGCCCGATGGCGCGGTGCGCGCCAGGTACCGGGCGAGGAGGCGTCCGACGAACCCTGTCGCCCCGAACACGACGATATCCAGGTCACGACGCCGGCGGCGCCGTGGCGCGGCGGTCAGCTGGCGGCGGCCACCGTTTCCGGCGGCTCGTCCTTCTTCACCAGCTTGGGCCGCGCCATCGCCCGCCGCTCTCCGAGGATGTACCGGCTGATGACGAGACGCTGAATCTCAGCGGTGCCTTCCCAGATCTGATAGATCTTGGCGTCGCGCATGTAGCGCTCGACGGGGTACTCCTTGACATAGCCGTACCCGCCCAGCACCTGCACTGCCTCGGTGGTGACGCGCATGGCCATGTCGCCGGCGAAGAGCTTGGCCATGGAACCCTCACCGCGGGCGTACGGCACGCCCTGGTTCGCCATCCAGCCCGCGCGCCACGTGAGAAGGCGGGCCGCGTCGATCTCCGTTGCCATGTCGGCGAGCTTGAAGGCGATGGCCTCGTGCTTGGCGATCGGCTTGCCGAACTGCACACGTTCGAGCGAGTAATCGCGCGCGAACTCGAACGCCGCCCGGGCGATCCCGATGGCGCCGGCGGCCACCAGCGGCCGCGTGGCCTCCAGCATGAGCATCGCGCCGACCGCGCCCGGCCCGGTTGCGTTGCCTTCCCTGTCGAAGCCCAGCCGCGCGTCCTCAGGGACGAAGCAGTCTTCGAAGATCACCTGAGCGGTGTGCGACGCGCGCACTCCAAGCTTGCGCTCCTTGCGGCCCTGGCGCATTCCGGGATTGCCTTTCTCGACCACGAAGCCGGCGATCCCCGCCGGACCCAGCGACTTGTCGGTGGTGACGAATGCCACCTGGATGTCGGCGATGCCACCGTTGGTGCAGAACTGCTTGGTGCCGTTCAGGATGTAGCCGCCGTCCACCTTGGTCGCGATGGTCTCCAACGCGAGCGCGTCGGATCCGGAATTGGGTTCTGTCAACCCCATGGCGGCGAGCTTGAGCTCCTTCGGGTCCGCGAGCATGCCGATGTACTTCTGCTTCTGCTCTTCGGTGCCCATGGCGACGATGCCGGCGCCGGCGAGGCCACTGGCCATGATCGCGACGGCGATCCCGGCGTCACCCCAGGAGAGCTCCTCCTCGAGGATCACGGACGTCATCAGGTCGGCGCCGCCGCCCCCGTACTCCTCCGGAAACGTCGCGGCGGGTCCCAACCCGATCGCGTGCGCCTTGCGCATCACCTCCCACGGCGTCTCCTCGTTGTCGTCGTAGTACGCCGCGACGGGGCGCATCTCCTTCTCGGCGAAGTCGTGCGCCAGGTCGCGGATCTCCTCCTGCTCGCGGGTGAGAGTGAAATCGAGGGTCATCTGCTCCTTTCCCCTAGCGTGCCAGCCGAACGACGGCGCGGCCATTGGTCAACACTCGCTCGCCGCGGTCGGAGGTCGCCTCCACCTCCAAGGTGGCCAGGCCCTCCGCCTCGTCGACGTCGGTCACCGTCCCGGTGCATGTGATCGTGTCGCCGGCCACAAGCGGTTTGCTGAAACGCACCTGCAGCGACACCAGGCTGTCCGCGCCGCCCGTCCACCGCGTCAGCGCCTCCGCCAGGATGCCCATCTCCAGCAGGCCGTGGGCGATCGCCCCCGGCAGCCCCACCGAGACCGCGAACTCGGGATCGACGTGGATGGGGTTGTGGTCGCCCGACGCCTCGGCGTACTCGTTGATCTGTGCCTGCTCCACGGTGCGGCGCAGCGGGGCCAGCTGATCGCCGGTCTTCACGCCGGACAGGGTGGGGGCGCTCACGACGGCGCCCCGCGAATGATCATCAGCGACCGCCCACGGCACACCACGGCGCCGTCGGCGGGCCTCCGCGACTCCACGTCCAGCGTCAGAAACGTCATGCCGCGCTTCTCCTCAACTCCCACGATCTCAGCCGACGAGTCGACGACTTCGCCGGCGTGAACCGGCACCGGCCACTCGAACGACTGCTCGCCATGGATCAGACCGGCGAGGTTGACCTCGACGTCCGGATCGGTGAAGAGCAGCGCCAGGGTGGGGAACAGGCAGTACGCCGCAGCGAACGTGGGCGGGACATCCTCGGCGGAGGCGCCGTCGCCGGGACCGGATATGGCGCGGGCGAAGGCGCCGGCACGCTCGGCGTCGATCACCTGCCCCGGAGCCTCGTAGCGGCGGCCGATGTGGCTGCTGTTCGGCATCGTCACGCGGCCTCCAACGCGTCAAGCGCATCCAAAGTTGACATGGGAATCAACATTTCTACCGCCACTATATGCCCGCGTTCTGGCGCTGTCAAAGCGCTGCGGAAGCCGGCCGGATGCGCCCGATCGGGGTGCCTGCCCAGTTCCGCAGCACGGGTGCGGCGAATGCCTCCAGCGACGCAGGCAGCGGGTCCGGCAGCGCCCCGAGGCGCTGCAGCGCTGCGATCGCCACGGGGGGAATCGCCTCGCCCGAGCCGGCCTCGAGCTTGATGGCGACGGCGGGTCCGGCGGGGCGCACCACGGCCACCCAGACGCCGGCACCACCGATCTTGGCCGTCACGCGATCACCGCTCGCCGCGAGGAGCGCGGTGTCGAAGCGGCCGGTGCCGGCCACCAGGAACGGGTGTGCCGCCATCGCGTCCTGGCAGCGGCCAAACAGCGGGTGCACCCCCTGCGCCCAGGCGAAGCCGCGGGCGAGCGCGCGCAGCGGCACCCCAAAGGTGGGCAGGCCGCAGCCATCGATCCCCCAGGCGGAGGAGCCGAGGCCAATCCCGAGGCAGGTGCTCAGCGTGTCCGTGACGGCTTGCTGCAGCGGGTGGCCACGCTCCACGTAGCCGGCGCGCGGCCAGCCGGCCACCGCGCACGTGGCAAGCATCGCCGCGTGCTTGCCGGAGCAGTTGTTGTGCACGGGGAGCGGCGCGCCCCCGCCGGCGAGCAGGCGCCGGGCACTCGCCTCATCCGTCGGCATCTGGGGGCCACAGGCGAGCTCATCCTCGCCGACGCCGGCGCGAGCGAGCAGCGACCGGGCGGTGCCCACATGCTCGTCCTCGCCGTTGTGCGACGCGCACGCGAGGGCGAGCTCGGCCGCCGTGGCGCCGAGCGCGTCGAGCGCCAGCTCCACGAAGGGAAGCGCCTGCAGGGGCTTGGCGCAGCTCCGCAGTGTGGTGAGGACCTCGGGGTCACCCGTCGCGGCCCGCACCTCGCCGTCGCCGCCGACGACCACGATGTGCCCGCGCTGGACCGTCTCGGTGACATCGCCTCTCGTCGAGAAGGCAAGGATGGGTGCGCTCGAGGCACCGGTAACAGCTTCAGCGTCGCCTGCCGCCATCCATCGAGAGTGTGGCAGGCGATCCGGCCGCGTCAGCGGCCGGGCGCGGGAGCGTCAGAGCAGCTGAACGCTCGCCTGCGGCCGGTGAAATCGCACCCGGCACCGCTCACAACGGAACACAAGGCGAAGACCAAGCCTGCCGATCACGGCGGGCGCGCGGCTCTCGCAGTTCGGGCAGGTGGCGTGCTCTTCCTCGAACTCGAGCGGCACGTCCTTGAGGGGTAGCTCGACCGGCTTGTACTTTCTCATGATCTGGCATCCTAGGGGTAGACTTCGTGATAGTCAAGCTATCACCTTCAGCACACCCCCCTTCAGAGGCGCTGTCCGGGCTTTTGACACCCGGGATAGCGCTTTGCTACCTTGCCGCGGACCTTTGGTGCCGGCCGGGGCTCGGCTTGCGGCTGTGGCTTGCGCCTGAAGGAGGGGTTCTGATCGGCGTACACAGTCGGCGGGTTCTGCGCCATTTATGGGTGCTGCTGTCAGCAGCCGTCCTGGCGTTCATGGTCACGCAACCCAAGGTTGCGGCTGGGACATCGCCGCTCACCCTGAGCCACGTTGCCGCGATTCAGATCGACGCCGTCATCGAGAAACCCCCGAGCGCGCCGCTCATGGTCAGCCGACCCGCACAGACAGTTGTCGTGCATGCAGGCCAGAGCGTCGACAGCCTGGCCCAGCAGTACGGCAGCACCGCCTCGGCGATCCGCTGGGCGAACGCCCTTGCCGGGAACGCGCAACCCGTGCCGGGAAAGTCGCTGCTGCTCCCGCCGAGTGCCGGCGCGCTCGTGCGCGTGAATCCCGGCGAGACGCCGACCGCGTTCGCCAACCGGCTGCACATCGATCCCGGTGTGGTGCTCGACTACAACGCGCTGAGCACCAACGACCCGCTGCCCGCGGGCACCTACCTCCAGGTGCCCTATGACGGCGCGCCCACCGGAGCGCTGATTGCGGATCGGTTTGCAGTGGACCACGACGGCGTGCCTGTCGTTGCCGCCAATCACGGCAGTGATACATTCCCCTGGGGGCAGTGCACGTGGTACGTGGCGAGCCGCCGCGACGTCACCTGGGGTGGCAACGCGTGGACCTGGTTTGCCGCCGCGTCAGGCGTGCGCCCCGAGGGACACGTCCCGGTCGAGGGGTCGATCGCCGTCTTCGACATCGGCTGGGCGGGGCACGTCGCCTACGTGGAGCACGTGAATCCCGACGGCAGCTTCGTCGTGTCGGAGATGAACTACTACGCCAACGGCGGAGGGTGGGGGCGCGTCGACCGTCGCACGATCTCAGCCGGCGACTGGTCGCTCATGGGGTTCATCTACTAGTCGCGCGCTGCACGGAGCGCCGAATCGCGGTGCACGGGCCGGCACGCACCGCCCCGTGCACCACGCGCGCGCCCGAGCACCCGCGTGTTCGGAACCGCGTGCCACCGCGATTCGGACGGCGCTCGCTGCATCCGCTCGCTCGCGCAGGGGTTCTTGCCATAGCAGTGTCGAAACTGCTTCGCGTCGCGTCAGCGCCAAATAGTGCGTAGACTGGTTTGACATGCTGCGGCGCTCGCTCTACGGAGCACTCGCCTTCGCCGGCGCCTGCGCGGTCGGCGCATGTGGAGGGAGCGCGCGGACGCCATCTGCATCGCCCACCGTGCCCGGCGGGTGCAATGCTCCATCCGGTTTCGTGTTCACCGACGGCTCGGCGCGCGCCAATGTCAGCGGCAGCGCCCGAACCGCTCAGGCTTTGAACGTGAGCGGCGCCTGGCCGGAGCCATTCGAATCGTCGCGCCCCAACAACCGCTTCGATCCCGGCTTTCGCGGCGCGCCATGGCTCAACGTCGACCTGGGCACCGCGACCAACGGAGTGGTCGTCGAGGTCCAGGGTCAGGATCCCTGCGCGCTCTCACCCGACGGGTCACATTCGTACGTCGCCGTCGTCTTCGGCCGCGACGCCAGCGCGCGCTACGGCGGCAGCTGCTCGGTGACGGTGGACGCGTTCAACACCGGTGGGTTCCGCGGTCGCTTCAACTGCACGAAGCTTCAGCAGTTCAACGATTCGTCCGCGCCAACCATCGACGCACAGGGCACGTTCAGCGCCACCGGCCACGTCTACACGCCCACCGCCGCGCCAACGGCCACGCCGTCGCGAGCGACGCCCACACCGGCGCCCGCAACACCCACCGCGCCGCCACCGACGGCAACTCCCACTCCGGTGGTCACGCCGACGTCGCTGACCTCCCCCTGACCCGCCAGGCGTTCCGGGCAAACGGGTGGGGTGTCAGCCGCTGAAGCGGTAGCCGATCCCCGGCACCGAGTGGATGTACGTCGGCTTTTCCGCGTCCGGCTCGATCTTGCGGCGCAGCCGGTAGACGTGGGCGTCCACGGTGCGCGTCTCGATCTCGACTTCGTAGCCCCACACGCGACGCAGCAGCTCGCCGCGGCTCATCACCTGGCCGGGCCGCGACGCGAGCAGCGCCAGCAGGTTGAACTCGGTGAGCGTCAGCATCACCTCCTCGCCGTCGCGGAACACCTGACGGCGGCCGAGGTCGATGCTCAAACCCGGAAACTCGAAGCGGTCGCGTGGCTGCTCCTGTGCCGAGATCTCGCTGCGGCGCAGGTGAGCGCCGACACGGGCCATCAGCTCGCGCACCTCGAACGGTTTGGTGACGTAGTCGTCGGCGCCGAGCTCCAGGCCCACCACCACGTCGATGGTGTCGGCCTTCGCCGTGAGCATGATGATGGGGACGCGCGAGCCCTCCGAGCGCAGGCGACGGCAGACGTCGAGGCCGCTCATCCCCGGCAGATTGATGTCGAGAATGATCAGATCCGGGCTTTGCTCGCGCGCCATGGTGAGGCCGTCCACGCCGCTGGCCGCTTCGAGCAGGGTGTGATTCTGCGCACTCGTCGCCAGCCGCACGATCTCCCGGCTGGGCGGGTCGTCCTCGACGATCAGGATCGTCTTGCCACCGCCGCTCATGACTGCTGCACCGGGCTGATGTAGGTGGAGATGCGTTGCACGAAGTTGGACACCTCTATGGGTTTGGTGATGTAGCCGGAGCAGCCGGCGGCCAGGGCCTCCTGCTCGTTGCCCTTCATGGCGTTTGCCGTGAGCGCGACGATCGGCAGGGCAGCCGTCTTGGGATCGGCCCGAAGCATGCGCGTGACCGTCAGCCCGTCCATGCCCGGCAGCTCGATGTCCATGAGCACGAGATCGTATGGCCTGGATCGCGCTTTGTGCAGCCCCTCGTCGCCGTCGACGGCGACGTCGACCTCGAAGCCGTTGCCTGTCAGCACCATGCGGGCGAGCTCGCGGTTGCTCACGTTGTCCTCCACCAGCAGGACGCGGTTGTGCGGGTGGCCGTTGCTCATCTCGATGCCGGAGATGGGCAGTGTGAAGGTGAACACGGAACCGCGGTCGGGCTCGCTCTCCAGCGTGATGGCGCCGCCGTGCAGCTCCACGAGGCGTCGCGTCAGCGAGAGTCCCAGGCCGGTGCCCTCGACCTGCCGCGTGGTCATCGAGTCCAGCTGGTAGAACTCGTCGAAGATCCGGCGGTGGTGCTCCCGAGGGATTCCGACACCGGTGTCACCAACATCGACGGTGAGCTGGTCCTTGCGCCGCCGCGCCTTGACCCAGACGTGCCCGCCCTGGGCGGTGAACTTGATCGCGTTGCTCAGCAGGTTGTACAGCACCTGCTTGAACTTGCTCTTGTCGGCGCGCACCTCGAGCTGCTCCGGCGAGACGTCGATGCGGAGGTCGATGTCGCGCCGCTCGCTGAGTGAGCGGATGACGTTGTGCACCTCGCGAACCGCGGACAGCACGCTGAACCGGTCGTAGGACAGCTCCATCCGGCCGGCCTCGATCTTGCTCAGGTCGAGCACGTCGTTGACCAGCTCCAGCAGATGCTTGCCCGAGGCGTGGATGTTCTCCAGGCACTCCTGCCGCTGCTCCGCGGAGAGCTCCACCAGGTTGTCCTTGAGGATCTCGCTGAACCCGAGGATGGCGTTGAGCGGTGTGCGCAGCTCGTGGCTCATGTTCGCCAGGAACTCGCTCTTGAGGCGTGAGATCTCCGCGATCTGCGCATTGGCCACCTCGAGCTCGCGGGTGCGCGCGGCGATCTCGGCCAGCTGCCGCTGCTGCGCCGCGTACAGGCGGGCGTTGTCGATGCTGATCGCCGCCTGGCTGGCAATGATCTGCATCAGCGCCTGCTCGATGTTGGTGAACGGCTGGACCTCGCGCCGCGCCAGCGTCAGCGCGCCGACCAGCCGCTGCGGCGACTCCAGCGGCATGACCAGACAGGACCGCGGCGCGTAGGCGAGGTCGAGCGACTTGAACCTCCGGTCACGCGTGGCGTCGGCCACGGACACGATCTTGCGTCGCTGCGCCGCCCAACCGACGATGCCCTCACCCAGCGTGAAGTGCGCCACCTGGCCCAGGCTCTCGCCATATGGGAAGGTGGCGATAGCAGAAAGTGAGACACCGTCATCCTCCAGAAGGAAGACGGTGGCCGCGTCGCAGTCGACGAGGTCGGCCGCGGCCTTGAGCATGAAGTCGATGTTCTCCTTCAACTCGAGGCTGGACGTGAACAGGTTGCCGACCTGACCAAGCAGGTCGACGATCACCTTGTCGTCCATCTCGCGGCCGAGTATAGCCGCGGTTTTGCGCGGCCAATCGACTTTTACAGGTTCTTTCTCATCCCGGCGTGGTCTCCGCTGCCACTGCAGAGTCGGTCGCGCGGGACTGCAATCAACCCTTCCGGGACCGGATCTCCGCCGTCAGCTGGGGCAGAATCTTGAGCGCGTCGCCGACGATTCCGAGGTCCGCAAGCTTGAAAATCGGCGCGTTCTCGTCCTTGTTGACTGCAACGATCGCCTTGGCGCCCTTCATGCCGACGGTGTGCTGCATGGCTCCGCTGATGCCGAACGCGAGGTAGACACTGGGTTTCACCGTCTTCCCGGTCTGCCCCACCTGCATCGCGTACGGCACCCACCCGGCGTCGACCACGGCGCGGCTGGCGCCGACTGCGGCGTTGCCGATCGCGTCGGCGAGCTGGTCGAGCAGCTCGAAGTTCTTAGGATCGCCCAGACCGCGGCCGCCGCTGATGACGACCGGCGCCTCCTCGAGCTTGGGTCCCGCGGCGGCTTCGGTGACCCGCTCGATGACACGGGCACGCTTGTGCTTCTCTGCCACCGGGACGTCCACCGGCACCACTCGCGCAGCACCACCGGCCGACGGCTCCGCCGCGAACGACTTGGGGCGGATGACCGCAAGCGCCGGCGCCGGCGCGTCGAATCGAGTGGTGACGTTGAGCGTCGCCCCGAAGATCGAGCTGCCCACGGTGACACCGCCGCCGGCCGCGACGTCGAGCCCGTTGGCGATCACCGGGACGCCAAGCTTGGCCGCCAGCCGGCCGGCAACGTCGCGGCTGGCGTACGTCATGCCGAAGAGGATCAGGTCGGGAGTGTTCTCGGAGGCGAGCACTGCCAGCGCGTCCGCGGCGGGGCCGCCGAGGAGGAGCTCGTCGTAGGCCGGGTCGGTTCCCGCATACAGCGTCTCGGCGCCGTACGAACCCAGCTCGGCGGCGGCCGAAGCCGCGCTCGCCGAGAACGCCACCGCCTCGACGGTGCCACCCAGCGAGCGGGCCTTGGTCAGCAGCTCGAGGGCCACCGGCGCGGGTTTGCCGTCGCTGATCTCGGTGAAGACCCAGATCTTGCCTGCGGCCATCTAGATCACCTTCTTCGCGGCGAGGAAGTCAGCGATGCGAGTGGCCGCGTCCCCCTCGTCCTTGACGATCTCGCCCGACGCGCGTTGCGGCGCCGGCTCGACGCTGACGATGGACTCACCGGTCAGGCTGTCCGCGGCGACCCCGAGGTCGGCAAGCGTCAGCCGGTCCATCGGCTTGGACTTGGCGCCCATGATGCCCTTGAGCGACGGATACCGCGGCTCGTTCACGCCGGCGGTCACGCTGACCACGGCGGGCAGCTCGGCCTCGATCGCATCGTGGCCGGCCTCCGTCTGGCGCCGCACCTTCAGGGTGGATCCCTCGTACTCGATGGCGGTGGCAAACGTCACGGCAGGCACATCGAGCAGCTCCGCGATCGCCTGGGGGACGATGCCCGTGTATCCGTCCGTCGACTCGGTGGCGGTGATGACGAGATCGAAGCCCTCGCGCGCGATCGCCGCCGCCAGCACGCGGGCCGTGGCCAGCGCGTCCGCCCCGCGGAGCCGGTCGTCGCTGATGAGCACGCCCTTGGCTGCACCCATGGCCAGCGCCTTGCGCACCGCGTCGAGACCGCGCTCCGGCCCCATGGAGACGACGGTCACGTCGCCGCCATGCTTGTCGGCAAGCTGCAGGCCGGCTTCGACGCCGAACTCGTCGCCCGGGTCGAGCACCGCCTCCACCCCCTCCCGCTTGAGAAGGTGGGTGTCCGGCTCGAGCTGTCCCTGCGTGTTGGGATCGGGAATCTGCTTGACGCAGACGATGACCTTCATGGTCCTCCGCTGCAAAAGTTGATATCGATGTCAACTTTACCAGCGCGATCCCGTGGGGACCGGCCCGCCCCACTCTCAGGCAGGGCTCAGGCCGCCCGGCCGGAGTGCCCGGCAGACTGCCTCACATGACCCAGTTCAAGGCCCGGCTGGCCCACCTCATGACCCGGCGAATCGCCGTCGCAGCGTCGATCGTCACGCTGGCGGGGGCCGCAGCCGGCGGCGCGGCGATCGCGGTCGTCCACGGCTCCGGGCCTGCACCGGCAGCCGGCCGGCTGACCGCGAGCACAGAGCCTCAAACCCCTTCTTCGACCGCGGGCGCGAAGGGCGGCCGCCACCGGCCTGCCCTCGCGCTCGCGGTGGTGCGCGCCACCGCCAAGGAGACCGGGCTCTCGCCGAAAACGATCCGCCAGGACCTCCGTGCCGGACAGACCCTGGACCAGATCGCCGGGGCCAGGGCCGGCGCCGTGGAGCACGACGTTCTGGCGGCGCTGCAGGCCCGCCTCGAGAAGGCGGTGGCCGCCGGCAGGATCACCAAGGACCAGGAGGCGGCCCGGCTGGCCACGGCCAAGACCCGGGTCGAGGCGCTGATGTCGGCGCCGATCGGCGCGCAGCGCGGCAAATCCTCCGCCTCGGGCTGACGGCCGCGCTCCAGCGGGCGCCGGTAGACTGGCTTCTCGTGCCACGACAATATTCGCGCGCCGACCAGGTGATCGACCCCACGCACACGTACGAGGCGACGATCACCACCGACAAGGGAGACATCGTCATCGCTCTCGACCCGTCGCGAGCACCGCAGACGGTCAACAACTTCGTGTTCCTGGCCCGCGACGGGTTCTACGACGGCCTCACCTTTCACCGCGTCGTCGATGATTTCGTCATCCAGGGCGGTTGCCCTGAGGGCTCCGGCCGCGGCAGCCCCGGGTACCGGTTCGATGACGAGCCGGTGCAGGGCGAGTACATCCCGG
The DNA here is from genome assembly GCA_036378495.1 of Candidatus Dormiibacterota bacterium. GTDB lineage: Bacteria > Chloroflexota > Dormibacteria > Aeolococcales > Aeolococcaceae > JAFALX01. The sequence continues at coordinate 4,753 of DASUWI010000005.1, read as the reverse complement.
GCGCGGTGGCCATGGCCAACGCCGGGCCGAACACCAACGGGTCGCAGTTCTTCATCTGCACGGTCGATGACCGCAACAAGCTGACCAAGGCGTACAACCTGTTCGGGCAGGTGGTGCGCGGCATGGACGTCGTGGGCACGATCCGCCAGGGCGACGTCATGCGCTCCGTCACGGTCACAGACGCGGCATGAGCGACTCGGGGCTGCGTCTCATGTGCGTGCACGCGCACGCCGACGACGAGACCATCACCATGGGCGGCACGCTGGCGCTCTGCGCCGACCGCGGCATCACCACATGCAACATCTGCTGCACCGACGGCAAGCTGGCAACCATCGTCGATCCGTCGATGCCGGAGGAGGAGACGCGGCCGCGGCTCGCAGAGATCCGCCAGGAGGAGCTGCGCACCGCCACGGGCATCCTGGGCGTGAACGAGGTGCACTTCCTCGGCTACGGCGACTCGGGCATGGCCGGCGCGGACACCAACCAGGCCCCGGACGCGTTCTGGATGGCGTCGCTGGACGAGGTGGCGGGGCGCCTGGTGGAGCACATCCGCCGCTTCAAGCCACATGTTGTCGTCACCTATGACGCAAACGGAGCGTACGGGCATCCCGACCACATCCAGGCGCACCGCGCCACGCTGCTCGCCGTCGAGGCGTCGCACGCTCCCGTGTACACCGACCGCGGCGAGCCCTGGCTGGTGCAGAAGCTTTACTACACCGCGTTCCCCATGTTCGCGCTGAAGCGCTGGGTTCAGGTGTCGAAGGAGCTCGGCCTGGACCCACCGTTCGGCATCGAGGACCCCGAGATGCTGCCCTTCGTGACGAAGGACAACCTGGTGAACACGGCGATCGACATCCGCAGCACGCTCCTGCGCCGGCGCGAGGCGCTGCGGGCGCACCGCAGCCAGATCAGCGAGGACTGGCCGATGCTCAACATCCCCGAGGAGATCGCCCTGCAGCACACCGCGGTGGAGTACTTCCAGCTGGTGTTCTCACGCGGCGGCGACGTCGCGCCCGAGACCGACCTCTTCGACGGCATCGTCAGCGAGGCGGCAGTCCCGGTCTGAGGCCGACGAAGGGGCAAGGATTCCCCCTTCGCGATTAGGTGCGCTCGAGCACCATGGCGATCCCCTGACCGCCGCCGATGCACAGGGCGGCGACGCCGAGGGTCGCGTCTCGCTTGACCATCTCGTGCAGCAGCGTGACCAGCACGCGCGTGCCGCTGGCCCCGATGGGATGGCCGAGCGCGATCGCGCCGCCGTTGACGTTGAGCTTCTCCTCGGGGATGGCCAGCTCGCGTCCGACGGCGACGGACTGCGCCGCGAACGCCTCGTTGAGCTCGAAGAGGTCGATGTCCTTGAGGTCGACGCCGGCGCGCTGCAGCGCGAGGCGCACCGCGGGCACCGGTCCCATGCCCATGATCCGCGGCGGCACCCCGGCGCTGGCGTAGCCGCGGATCCGGGCAAGCGGCGTCGCCGAGCCCGCCGCGGCGCGCTGCGTGCTCATGACCACGACCGCCGCCCCACCGTCGTTGATGCCACTCGCGTTGCCGGCGGTCACGCTGCCGTCCTTGGCGAACGCGGGGCGCAGGCCCGACAGCGACTCGACGGTTGTTCCCGCACGCGGGTGCTCGTCGGTGTCGACGAGCACCTGCTCCTTCTTGCGCTGCACGGGGACGGGCACGATCTCATCGCGGAAGCGACCGGCGCTGATGGCCGCCTCGGCCTTCTGCTGCGACGCGGCCGCGAACGCATCCTGATCGGCGCGCGACACCTCGTACTCGCGCGCGATGTTCTCCGCGGTGGTGCCCATGTGGCATTCGTCGAACGCGCACCAGAGACCGTCGCGAATCATCTCGTCGACGAGCGTCGCGTCGCCGAGCCGGTACCCGTACCGCGCGCGCTCCACGAGGTACGGGGCACGCGACATGTTCTCCATGCCACCGGCGACGATGCAGTCCGCGTCGCCGGCGCGAATCGCCTGCGCCGCGAGCAACACGGTCTCGAGACCGCTCCCGCACACCTTGTTGATCGTCGTCGCCGGCACGGAGTCCGGCAGGCCCGCGCTGATCGCCGACTGACGTGCCGTGTTCTGCCCGAGGCCGGCCTGGAGCACGTTGCCCATGAACACCTCGTCCACGTCCTCGACGGCGCCACGACGGAGCGCCTCGGCGACGGCGATCGCGCCCAGCTGCGTGGCGGGCACGTCGACGAACGCGCCACCCATGGTTCCCACCGGGGTCCGCACCGCGCTGACGATGACCGGGCCGTCCATACCGTCTCGACATCACTATACTTGCGCCCCCTGATGCTCGACCGCATCCTCCGGCGCCGGTCGCCGCGCGAGGTCTTCGAGCAGATCTACGACACAGACCACTGGCGCGGCGGCAGCGGCGCAGGGTCGACCGTGGCGGCGACGGAGCTGTACCGCGATATCCTCACGCGTCTCATCGCGGAGCTCGGCATTCGTTCCGTCGTGGACGTCGGCTGTGGCGACTGGCAGTGGGCGGGGCTGATGGATTGGAGCCAGGTCGGCTACACCGGCGTCGATGTCGTGCCCTCGTTGATCGAGCGCAACAGCGCGGAGCACAGCTCTCCACACGTGCAGTTTCGCTGCATCGACATCGCCCGCACTCCGCCACCGGCTGCGGACCTGGTCACCGCCAAGGACGTGCTGCAGCACTGGCCGAACCGAACCATTCAGCGGTTTCTGCGCGACACGCTCCGGCGCTGCCGGTATGCGCTGCTCACCAACGACCTGTCCAGTGTGCACTGGCCCGGTGATGTCAACCAGGACATCGCGATGGGCGCCTGGAGAACCGTGGACCTGGCGCGCCCGCCGTTCGCCCTCCGGCCGCTGCGGACCTGGGATTACGACGTCGGCCGCGGCGCGTGGGTGAAACGCGTCTGCCTCGTGGCCGGCTCGGTGCGTCGCTGAACGCTCGCCGGCTGCGGTGAGTGCGCGACCATAGCGACGATGGCCCTCCACGAGCTCCGGCGCCCGGCCGCGGGTGCGCCGCTGCTCAGCCCCACCGCCCCGCTGCCGACGGAACGTGAGGCGGAGCTGGCCGAGGCCGTCGAGGTGTACCACCGCACGTACACCACGGTGCTGCGCAGCAGCGGTGAGACCGCTCTCCGCGTCCTCGAGCCGTCGCACAAGGCGATGGGATCGAGCCTGCACCCGCTGGCAGCAGGGCGCGAACCCGACCTGGGCGCGTTCCTGTACGCGATCCGCCGCCTGCCCCCCGCGATACGCACCGCAGATCGGGTCCTCATGGGCCAGTCCGCCGAGGTGTTCGCCCAGCGCGGTCACGACGCCATCACCACGTGGGCCGAGGCCAGCGCCCCCGGCCGCCGGCGTCGCTGGTACGACGACGGGCACGCAACGCTCGCGGTGCTCATCGCGAGCGCGTCCGACGTCGATGATCTGATCCCCACGATGGTCGCGTTCCAGATCGAGTGGAACAAGCTCCACGCCACTCTCGCCGCGGTCGATCGCGATGAGCTGCGTGACGTCGACCCGGTGCGCAGCGCCGCTCTCTGCGGTGGTTCCGAGGGCGACTGGTCGCAGCTCGCCGAGGTGTGGGGCGGCGCGTTCTCCGACAACGTCCGCGACATCGCGCAGCGCAAGCTGAACCTGCGGGTGCGCATGCTCGGTGGTACCCAGGTGGGTTACGCGCGTGTCACCCGGCGCTGGTGGCAGCAGGTGACGGGTGTTATGCGCTCCGAGTCGCTGCTGCAGCGGCCGATGTACTTCGTGAGCAGCAACTCGCACTCGCTGGCGAATCTGATCACCGGCGTCGCTCCACGGCACGAGGACGAGCTCGTCGACTGGGTGGCGCACCACGGGCACCCTGAGCTGCGTGACGAGCTGCAGCGCTTTCGCGACGGCGTCGCCGAGGGCAGCTGGAACAATTTTCTTTTCTTCGTCGCCCGTCAGTACGCGAATCACGCCGATGACCGCACACGCACTGCACTGCGCCGTGAGGAGCGCGATGCCGGCTCCGTCAGCGTGCCCAGCCGCACAGCATTGGACGTCGCGGCGCAGGTGATCCCGCTCGATCGTCTCGATCCCGCCCACCTCGACTCGCGACTCGGCGAGATCGATGCGACTGCGTTGCGCAGCAGCCGAGCCGTGATCATCAACATCGACTACCCGCTCGGGCTGGCGGCGTACAACATTCTTCGTGAGGTCGCCGAGACCGCCTCCGACCTCCGCGGCGTGTATGTGCTGGGCAAGGCGGCGACGCTCAACGCCGACGTCGGCGACGTGATGATCAGCAGCGTGGTGCACGACGAGCACAGCGGGTCGACGTACTGGCTCGACAACGCCTTCTCGGTCTCCGACATCGCTCCCTACCTGCGGTTCGGCAGCGGCCTCGACAACCAGCGCGCGGTGAGCGTCAAGGGAACGTTCCTGCAGAACCGCGGCTACCTCGACTTCTACTACCGCGAGGCCTTCACCGTGGTGGAGATGGAGGCCGGACCATACTGTGCCGCGGTGTACGAGCTCAGCGAGGCATCTCGGTATCCCATCGGTGAGCCGGTGAACTTCTCCAAGCTGCCCATCGACTTCGGCGTCATCCACTACGCCTCGGACACGCCCTACACCCCGGCGCGCACCCTGGGCGCGCGCGGGCTCTCCTACTTCGGCCTGGACTCGACCTACGCGTCCTCGCTGGCCATCCTGCGGCGAATCCTGCAGCGGGAGCGCGCGCTCGCCGGCGAGTAGTCAGTTGCCACTGCGCGGCAACG
>DASUWI010000004.1:0-11124 GCA_036378495.1 Candidatus Dormiibacterota bacterium | reverse complement strand
ATGCTCACGCTCGCGCGCGAGTCCGGCAACCCGCACCTGGTGCTGCTGGCGCGCCGGCTTCGCGTGATCGTCATGATGGAACGCGGCGATTTCGCTGCGGTTGACCGCGAGATCGTGGAGTACGACTCCGTGGCTTCGCGGCTGCATGTGCCGCTCCTGCAGTGGCCGGTGCCCATTTGGCGCGGGGCGCGAGCGCTCATGCGCGGCGACGCCGTCGAGGCGCAGCGGTTGAGCGATGTCGCGGCGGACGTCGCGCGTGTGGCGCGCAGCCCGAACAGCGAGATGATGGTTGCAACGCTGCGGATCGCCATCGCGCGGAGCCGCGGGAACGGCTGCGAGCCGCTCGAGCTGCTTCCGCCGGAGACGGCCGGGCTCATGGACTGGTACCCGCCGGCCTGGTGTCTGCTGGCTGCCTGCTACGCCGAGGCCGGTCGCCTCCAGGAGGCGCGGACGTTTCTCGACCGGGTGATGGAGCGCGGCCCCGCCGGCATCGACGACGACTCGGAGCGCCTCGAGGCGCTGTGGGATCTGGGTGACGCCGCGATCCTCCTGGGCGACCGCCCGGCCGCCGAGTCCGCACTCGCCGCGCTGGGCCCGTACGAAGATCTGTGGGCGATCGACGGCATCGGCGGCGCCTGCTTCGGGCGCGTCGGCGACCAGGTGAAACGCCTTCGCGGATTCCTCGAAACGCGCGCGAGCACGTCGTTCGGGAAGCCAGCCGCGGCATCACTGCCGATCGAGCCGGACATCGGTGCGCTGGCTCGCCGCGGCGACGTGTGGGAGGTGCGCTGGCGAGGACAGTCGGCGCTGGTCAGGGACAGCAAGGGCCTGCGAGACATTGCCGCGCTGGTCAGCCGGCCCGGCATCGGCATTCCCGCGCTCGAACTGGTGGCCGCGGCGGGAGGCCCGGCCCTGCCGGAGCGCGACGCCGGCGTCGAGATGATCGACGCGCAGGCCCGAAACGAGTATCGCGAGCGCCTCCGCGATCTGGATGATGCGATCGCCGACGCGGACGCCGCCGCTGATCCCGTGCGACTCGCGAGCGCGAAGGCGGAACGCGACATGCTGATGGCGGCGCTGCAGTCCGCCCTCGGCATCGGAGGGCGGGCCCGCCGCCTCGGCGATCGCGGGGAACGGGCGCGCACCGCCGTGACGACGAGAATCGCCACCGTGATACGAGCGCTCGACGGCACGCATCCGGAGCTGGCCCGGCACCTGCGCGCCTCGGTGACCACCGGGCGGGTGTGCACGTACGCGCCGGAGCGGCCTGCCTCCTGGACAGTCTCCTGACATCGTCACGCCGGACGTGACGCCGTCTCCTGTGGATGCGGGCCGCGGGGTCCGCCCGTCACGAAGGAGATCGACGATGGCCGTCGCAACCGAACCCGAGGTGACCGCCGTGGACGCTGCCGACCCGGTGGGGGAGCTCAGCGGGCGCCTGTTCATGGAGGGCGTGGGCGCCCTTCACCTGCTCACCGTCTACCTTGGCGTGCGCCTCGGGCTCTACCGAGCGCTCGCCGACGAGGGGGCGCTGACCTCCGTGAAGCTCGCCTCGCGCACAGGCCTTGACGAGCGGTACGTCCGCGAATGGCTCCAGGCGGAGACGATCGCCGGGCTTGTGTCGGCCGATGCGGACGACATGAGCGCCGCGACCTTTCGTCTGGCACCCGGGGTGGAGACGGTCCTGGTCGACGAGACGTCCCCCGCGTACCTCGGCGGCCTCGGTGAGGCGGCAGCCGCGGTGGGCGGCGCCGTGCACGCGGTGCGTGATGCCTTCCGCACCGGAGCCGGCGTCCCGCTCAGCGCGTACCCGCCCGAAGCGGTGTCGGCGCAGTCGTCGTTGAACCGCCCGGCCTACGTGAACGCGCTAGTCGCCGAGTGGCTTCCTGCCATTCCTGACGTGAACGCGCGGCTGCGCGACACGTCGCGTCCGGCGCGGATCGCCGACGTTGGTTGCGGCTCGGGCTGGGCTGCGATCGAGCTGGCCCGTGCGTTCCCGCACGTGCGTGTCGATGGCTACGACGGCGACGAGGCCAGCATCGAGAACGCGCGACAGAACGCGCAGGAGCGCTCGCTCACCGACCGCGTCACGTTCGAGGTCGCGGATGCGATGACCACCGCTTTCGGCGGGCAGACGTACGACGTGATCACCTTCTTCGAGTGCCTGCACGACATGGCGCGGCCCGCCGACGCGCTGCGCCGCGCACGTGCTGCGCTGGCGCCCGGGGGTCAGATCATCGTCATGGATGAGCGCGCGGGCGAGCAGCCGCTGATCGGCGACCCGACCGAGACGTTCTTCGCCACCGCGAGCGTGCTCTGGTGCCTCCCCCAGAGCCGCGCCGATGCCGACTGCGACACCCCGGGAACCTTGCTCCGGCCCGATGCGCTGCGCGGGATCGCGCAGCGGGCCGGCTTCAAGGGCGTCGAGGTGCTGCCGATTGACCACCCCTTCTGGCGCTTCTACCGAATCGTCCCGTGAGGGTGGCGCGGGAGCGGGCGTGACCGCTCCCGCAGCCGCCGGCAGAATGGTCGGCCACAGCGATCGCCGCCCCGGCGATTCAATCGCGATCGCGCACCCGGTGGCGTATGCGCTCGTCCGCGCGGCACACTGTCGGTGTGTGGGGCCGCCCGTTGCGCCGCACACGGTCAACACAGGAGGTGCCAGCGGTGGCAGACGTCGTGGCGTACGAGGCCTACAGCCCGGAGTGGGCGCAGGCGTTCAAGGACGAGATCAACAAATCGCCGGTCTACAAACAGGCGGCCAAGGGATGGGAGGGCACGGTCGGTCTCGTCGTGCTCGCCGAGCCCGACAAGAACGTGCCCGACGACAACGGCATCTTCATGGATCTCTGGCACGGCGAGGCGCGCGACGTGAAGATCGTGAGCCGCGCGGAGGCCGAGAAGGCCGACTTCGTGATCACGGGTTCCTACTCGCGCTGGAAGAAGGTGGCCCAGAAGAAGCTCGACGCCACCAAGGGGATCATGCTCGGGCAGCTCAAGCTGCGCGGCAATTTCCCGACGATCGTGCGCTACACCAAGGCCTCGCAGGAGCTCACCGAGTGCACGACGCGCGTCCCGGTGAAGTGGCCGGACGAAGAGTAGGGCACGGAAACGACACAAGAACGGTTGCTCGTCGTCGGGGCGGGCACCATGGGAGCGCAGATCGCGCTCCAGGCTGCGCTGCACGGTGTTGCCGTGTCGCTGGTCGACGTGTCCGAGGCGCAGCTGCGGCGCGCCATGGCCGGCAACCGTCAGAGGCTGGAGCGGCGCGTGGAGCGGGGCAAGCTCGAGCCGGAGCAGGCGGAGGCGGCCCTCGAGCGGGTCACAGCGAGCTCCGATCTGACAGCGGCCGCCGCCGATGCGGCCTGGGCCATCGAGGCCGTGGTCGAGGACGTGGACGTCAAGGTCGAGGTCTTCGCCGCGCTGGATCGCGCACTCCCCGCGGACGCCGGGATCGCGACCAACTCGAGCAACATCGTGGTGTCCCGTCTCGCCGGCGCCACCACGCGTCCCGAGCTCTGCTGCAACATGCACTTCTTCCATCCGGTGCTCGTGATGGACATGTGCGAGGTGGGCCGGGGACCGCAGACGAGCGACGACACCGTGATGCGCGCGCTCGGCTGGGCGCGGCGCATGGGCCGCACGGCGATCGTCGTCGAACGCGAGATCGATGGGCTCATCGTCAATCGCATCCTCGGCGCCGCGTCGCGGGAGGCGTTCACGCTTCTGGCCGATGCCGTCGCAACAGCGGAGGACATCGACACCGCGGTGCGCACCGGCCTCAACTGGCCGATGGGGCCGTTCGAGCTCGCCGACTTCTCCGGGCTGGACACCGTGCTCGGCGTGCGTCGTGACCGCATGACGCGCGAGCGCGAGCCCGGTGACGAGGCGACCGTCGCGGTGCTGGAGCGCCTAGTGGCGGCCGGCCGGCTCGGCCGCAAGAGCGGGCGCGGCTTCTACGACTACGCCACCGATCCGCCCACCCCGCTCGCCCTCCCCGGCTGAGCCGGCGACCACAGGGCGCAGCAGCGAACGCAGCCGTGCGAGCGCGGCCGCGGCGGTGAGCGAGACCGCAACCGGTGTCACCGGCACCGTGAGCACATGGAACGGCCAGATCGTGGGCAGGATCGCCATCGATGCGAGGGCGGCGCCGGTGAGGAGCGAACCGCCGAGCTCACGTGCGTCGCGGCCCATCAGCAGTGCCAGGAGCGGGAAGAGCAGCACGTCGTCGTTGGGGTGCGCATAGGGCGTCAGTGCCAGCCACAGCGCCAGGCCGGCGAGGGGGACCAGCGCGCGGTGCTCCGCCCCCAGGCGGCGCAGCGGGCGATACCCGACGCATGCCGCGGCCAGCGCCAGGACCGCCGCCACCCCGACGATGGCGAGGGCAGCGCTGATCGCCGGCCCGCCGGGCAGGTGCAGCACCATCCCCGGCAGCCCGGCGAGATCCGGCTGCACCGATCCCACGCGCGAGCCGAAGCCGAGCAGGTGGCCGATGAACCCTGAGGAGTTGGGCACCAGAAGGAAGCCGGCGGCGGCGCCGCCGGCGAGCACCGCGCCAGCGGCGCCGGCGAAGCGCCAGGCGCGGTGTGGATCGGGCAGCCAGACCGCGAAGAGGAGGAGCGGCAGCGGCCACAGCAGGTGCGGCTTGAGCAGCACCGCGGCCATGCAGAGTCCGGCGGCAAGCGGCCTGTTGCGGCGCATCAAGACCACGGCTGCGACCGCGGCGCCGAGCAGCAGGGCGTCGAACTGCCCGGAGAAGAACCCCAGCAGCATGGGCCACGAGCACATCGCGCCGAGCACCCAGAGCCCACCACGACGCCAGCCCGCATCGCGAATCCAGACGATCAGCGCGGCAGCGGCGATCACCACGCCGACGACGGTGAACAGGATGTAGCTCGACCAGAACGGCAGCCACGTGACGGCGCGGAGCATGAGCGCCACCACGGGAAGGTCGGTGAAGTCGTCGAGCGAGGGCTGCACATGCTGGTAGTGCTGCGCTGCCTGCTCGGCGGCGTGCATCGTCGATGCGTCGTACGGGTTGCCGCCGTGCTGCACCACCGACGCGGCCGCGTAGAACACGCGCCAGTCATCGGCGAGGCCATACGGCTGCGGTGGCAGCATGTGCTCCAGCGCGAACACGGCGAACACCAGCGTGAAAACGAGGAGCCCGCCGAGGATCAGCCGGCGCGTGCGCACCGGCCAAGCGTAGGCGGGGGTGCACGCCGGGTCGTTCAGCGGGACGGATCGTTGCAGCCCCGTCAAACTGCGGCTGCCTATACTCGGGTGGCGATGGCTTCGTTCACGGGAATCGACCACGTCGCGATCGCCGTCTCCGACCTCGATGCAGCGGTGGCCGAGTACGAGCGTCTCACCGATACACGGCCTGCGCATCGCGATCGCGTGGAGCAGGACGGCATCGAGGCGGTCATGTTCCAGGTTGGCGGATCACGCATCGAGCTGTTGGGAAGCACGCGTCCCGATTCGAAGATCGCCAACTTCCTGGCCAAACGTGGCGGTGGGCTGCACCACGTCGCGTACGCGGTCGACGATGTGCAGGAGAGCCTCGACCGTTTCGCCGGTCTCGGGTTGCGTCTCCTCGACACCTGTCCACGCGCAGGTGCGGCGGGACGGCTGGTCGCGTTCCTGCACCCATCGGCGGCGTACGGCGTGCTCACCGAGCTGTGCCAGCCCGCTCCGGAGGCCACGGCAGCGAAGTCGTGACCGGTGACGCCGGCGAGACAACCGACTCCTGGTTGCCGCTCGAGCCGTACTACACAGCGGACGACACCGTCGAGCGGCCGCAGCCGGGCGCGTATCCGTTCACCCGCGGCATCCGCGCCGACGGCTACCGCGGGCGGCTCTGGACGATGCGCCAGTACGCGGGTTTCGGCAGCGCGGAACAGACGAACGAGCGCTTTCACTACCTGCTGCGCGCGGGGCAGACGGGGCTGTCGGTGGCGTTCGACCTGCCCACGCAGATGGGCTACGACAGCGACGATCCCCATGCACGCGGTGAGGTGGGCAAGGTGGGTGTCGCCATCGACTCCATCGAAGACATGAACCTGCTCACGCGCGGCATCCCCCAGGATCGTGTGACCACGTCGATGACCATCAATGCGCCCGCGTCGGTGCTGCTGCTCCTGTACGAGCTGGCAGCCGAGGCGAAGGGGATCGCGGCTGCGTCGCTCGGCGGCACCATCCAGAACGACATCCTCAAGGAATACGCGGCTCGTGGCACCTACATCTTTCCACCGGCGCCGTCGATGCGCCTCGTCACCGACACGTTCGCGTACTGCGCCAAGCAACTGCCGCGCTGGAACACGATCAGCATCAGCGGATACCACATGCGCGAGGCGGGGGCGACGGCGCAGCAGGAGCTGGCCTTCACGCTGGCCAACGGGATCGCGTACGTGCAGGCGGCGATCGACGCCGGCCTGCGCACCGACGACTTCGCGCCGCGGCTCAGCTTCTTCTTCAACGTGAGCAACGACTTCTTCGAGGAGGTGGCCAAGTTCCGCGCCGCGCGCACGCTCTGGGCGGAGATCATGCGCGAGCGCTTCGGCGCCGCGAGTGAGCGCAGCCAGTCGCTGCGCTTTCACGCGCAGACGAGTGGAGCAACCCTGACGGCACAGCAGCCGCTCAACAACGCGGTCAGGGTCGCCATCCAGGCACTCGCCGCAGTCTGCGGTGGCACGCAGTCGCTGCACACCAACAGCTACGACGAGGCGCTGGCGCTGCCCTCGCAGCAGGCCGCGGAGATCGCGCTGCGCACGCAACAGATCATCGGGTTCGAGTCGGGGGTGCCGCGGGTCACCGACCCCATGGGCGGGTCGTACCTGGTCGAGTCCTTGACGGAGCAGCTCGTCGAGGAGGGTCGCGAGCTCATCCGCCGTGTGGACGAGCTGGGTGGCGCGGTGCGCGCCATCGAATCGGGCTTCTACCAGCAGCAGATCCAGGAGTCCGCATACCGCCATCAGCGCCTCGTCGAATCGGGTGAGCGCGTCATCGTCGGCGTCAACACGTTCACCGAGAGCTCGCAGGCGGACGTCGAGATCCTGCGCATCGGTGCCGACCTGGAGGCGGAGCAGACGGGGCGTGTGGGCCGGCTGCGGCGCGAGCGCGACGACGCGCCGGTGCAGCGCGCCCTCGATGAGCTGCGCCGTGGTGCCGCCGCAGACGACAACCTGCTGCCGCTGCTGCGCGCGGCGCTGGCGGTGCGTGCGACGGTCGGCGAGGTGTGCAACGCGCTCCGCGATGTGTTCGGCGTGTACCGTGAGGTGCCCGCGGTATGAGCTTGCGTCCACGGTGTGCGCGCCTGGTAGCCTGAGGCCGATGTCCACAGCGAAGCACACGCCGCATCACGGAGTACCTCCGGCCGATGCCGGGGACGCCGCGCCGATGGAGGCCGAGGAGCTCGCAGAGCTGAAAGCGACCGACGGCAACGGTCCGGTGGTCTCACCGAAGGGTCGCGCCACCGAGCGATCCGTCAACGTGCTGCGCAAGCGGCGCTACGACGCCATCCATCGCGGCGGCGCCGCGGAGCGGTCGCAGCACGCCAAGGGCAAGCTCACCGCGCGCGAACGGATCGAGCGGCTGCTCGATCCCGGGTCGTTCACCGAGGTCGACCTGTTCGCGATGCACCGCTCGAGCAACTTCGGCATGGACGAGCGCCGCATCCGCGGTGACGGTGTCGTCACCGGCTGGGGGACGATCGACGGACGCCAGGTGTTCGTGTTCAGCCACGACGCGTCGGTGTTCGGCGGGTCGCTGGGTGAGGTGTTTGCCGAGAAGGTGGTGAAGATCATGGACCTGGCGCAGCGCACCGGCTGCCCGTGCATCGGCATCAACGACTCCGGTGGCGCGCGCATCCAGGAGGGCGTGGTGTCGCTCGCCGGCTACGCCGAGATCTTCTATCGCAACGTCGAGTCGAGCGGCGTGATCCCGCAGCTGTCGCTGGTGGTGGGGCCGTGCACCGGCGGGGCGGTGTACTCGCCGGCGATGACCGATTTCATCTTCATGGTGCGGCGCATCGGCTACATGTTCATCACCGGCCCCGACGTGATCAAGGTCACCACGGGCGAGCAGGTGTCGTTCGAGGACCTCGGCGGTTCGGACGTGCACAACCAGCGCAGCGGCGTCGCCCACTTCATCGCCGATTCAGAGGACGAGGCCTTCGCACAGATGCGCGAGCTGCTCTCGTACCTCCCCGCCAGCAATCGTGAGCAACCGCCGCACCGTGCCACCGACGACCCGCCGCATCGCGCCGACGAGGAGCTGCAGCGGGTGATTCCCGACAACCCCAACCAGCCATACGACATGCGCGAGGTGGTGACCCGCGTCGTCGACGAGGGTCGCTTCCTCGAGGTGATGCCGTACCACGCGCAGAACATCATCTGCGGCTTCGGCCGCCTCGACGGCGACACCATCGGCGTGGTGGGCAACCAGCCGCGCGTGCTCGCCGGTGCACTCGACATCGATGCGTCCACCAAGGCGGCGCGGTTCGTGCGCTTCTGCGACTCCTTCAACATTCCGCTGGTGACGTTCGTCGACGTGCCCGGCTTCCTGCCCGGCACCGAGCAGGAGTATCGCGGCATCATCCGCCATGGTGCCAAGCTGCTCTACGCGTATTGCGAAGCCACAGTTCCCAAGCTGACGGTGATCACGCGCAAGGCGTACGGCGGGGCGTACGACGTCATGTGCTCCAAGCACATCCGCGCCGACTACAACGTCGCCTGGCCCACCGCGGAGATCGCGGTGATGGGACCGCAGGGTGCTGTCAGCGTGATCTTCAAACGCGACATCGCCCAGGCCGCGGACTCGCGGAAGCGCAGCGAGGAGCTGATCAAGGAGTATCGCGAGCAGTTCGCCAACCCGTACTACGCTGCCGAGCGCGGCTACATCGACGACGTCATCGAGCCTCGCAACACCCGCTGGTCACTCATAAACGCGCTGCACATGGCACGCACGAAGCAGGTCGCGCGGCCGCAGCGCAAGCACGGCAACATCCCGCTCTAGAACACAGCCCCAATGCGAGCGCGTCGTCCGCGCGCCGTGAGGTACCGCTTAGCGTTCGGACGCCAGAGCGGGAGGGTCCGCGCCACTTCCGCCGGCGTCCAAGGGCTTGGCGCCGGTGTTGACACGTCGCCGGCGTATTGACAGTGCCAATGGGCGCGCCGAGAATGGCGCACCATGGCGCGGGGAGATCTCCGCCCTTCGGTCCAGGCGCGGCCCGGGAAGGCTGCTCGAGGCGAGGCCAGGCATCAGGAGGAATGGGTGTGGATGTACGCAACCTGGACAGGCGCGAGTTCCTCCGTCTGTGCGCCGCAGCCGGGATTGCAGTACCGGGGCTCCCGATGGTCCTGGCCGCGTGCGGTGCGGCGACGACCGGGGCCAAGCTCTCGGCGAATCAGAACCTCACCATCGGGTGGGGGAAGGATGAATACGTCACGAGCGGACCAGGATCCTCAACAGGCCAGTACCCGCTCAACGTCGGCGTCTATGAGCCGCTGGTCCGCCTCGGCACCGATTACAGCGTCAACCCGATGCTGGCCACGCGCTGGGAGCAGAGCCAAGGCGTCACGTGGACCTTTCACCTCAGGCCGGGTGTCAAGTGGCATGACGGTAGCCCGCTGACCGCTGACGATGTCAAATGGACGTTCGATCGGCAGGGGCAGGCACAGAGCGGGCCGACCGGTCTCGGCGGGAATTCGACATCGGTGATCGACGCGCAGACGGTGCAGTTCAAGCTCACCCAGACGAACTATCGATTCGTCGAGTCCTGCGTTCACCCATATCTCAGCATCCTGAAGAAGGGCACGCCACCGGGTCCCCCGGGGCCTGGCACCGGACCGTTCCGATGGATCGACTACATTCCGCAAACGCACGCGCGAGTGACGCGCAGCAAGACGTACTGGGGTACGGCGGCGACACCGGCGAACCTCACCTTCCAGTTCATCCCCGACGACAACACCCGGGCGCTGTCACTCGCCTCGGGGCAGCTCGACGTCGCGGCGGACGTCGCGCGCCCGGCGGTTGGGACGCTGAAGAACCGGTCGGATGTGAGCGTCATGCACGCGCCCACCGGCGCCTATACAGCGTTCTACGTGAACATCGGCGGCAAGGCTCCGTACGACATCGGCGCCGATCCGGCGGTGCGACTCGCGCTCGAAACCGGCATCGACCGGGAGGCCTTTCTGAGCAGCGTCTTCAGCGGTCTCGGCACCAGCGCCCAGACGATGGTGCCGCCGGCGGTGCTCGGGAAGTACGCCGGCGACGTCAAAGGCTTCTCGTACGATCCCACGCGGGCGGCGGCGTCGCTGGAGGGCGCCGGATGGACGCAGTCAGGCGGGGGCGTCCGCGCCAAGAACGGCAGGTCGCTGCAGCTCGTTCTCGTGAACGGGTTCCCCGACGCCACGTCGAACGCAGGAGTCTCCGAGTTCGTGCAAGCGGAGCTGCAGAAGATCGGGATCGGCGTCACCGTCAAAACCGAGCCCGACAGCGACAGCTACTCGGCGGTCGTGAACAGTGGCGCCGGCGACCTCTTCGTGGAGACCGGCAATCAGAACGACGCCGACCCGACTTTCCTTCCCACGGGCGTCTTCGACTCGCAGATCGGCTTTCCCGGGTACGGGATCTTCGCCCCGGGGAGCAGCGTCGACGGCCTCATCGCGAAGGCGCTCAACTCACCGTCGGACGACCAGGCGCGGAGCTATATCGCGCAGGCCATGCACCAGATCGTCGACGTGTCGATGGTGTTCATCGAGCTCGCCGGTGTATACCGTCTATTCGGTGTGCGTTCCAACATCCAGGGGCTCGTGCCGCACCCTTCCGACGTCAGCCAGTCCTGGGCGACGCTGTCCCGAGTGAGCTAAGTGGGCTGGACGGCCCGGATCTCCGGCGCCTACGTCCGGCTCCGCCTGCTGTCCCTGGTCGCGGTGTGGCTCGGCATCAGCGCGCTCGCCTTCGTGCTCGGGCACCTGGCGCCGGGCGACCCGGGCTTCGGAATCCTGAGCGGCCGCCTCAGCCGTCCTCCCACTCCAGCGGAGCTGGCCGCCTTCGATCACTCGCTGGGCCTGGACCTGCCCGTGATCGTGCAGTACTTTCGCTGGCTTGTCGGCGCGCTGC
>DASUWI010000003.1:0-19336 GCA_036378495.1 Candidatus Dormiibacterota bacterium | reverse complement strand
AGCGGTGTTGAGGTGATCCTCGGCACCGCCGAGGAGACCGCGTTCCTCGGCAACCCAGGAGTCGGTTCGTAGAGTCACGCGGAGGGCACCTCGTTGCGCATCGGCATGTTGACGGGGGGCGGCGACTGTCCCGGTCTCAATGCTGCGATCCGTGCGGTCGGCCGTCCTGCGCTGCTCGATGGGCATGCGCTGATCGGCATCCACAACGGATGGGCCGGCTTCCTCGGCGAGGGCGATGCCTACCCGATGGACCGGCCGATGTTCTCCGGCATTCTCCAGCTCGGCGGCACGGAGCTCGGGAGCTCGCGGGTCAACCCCATGAAACGCGAGGGCGGGCTGCAAGAGGTGCGGCGTAACTTCGCACGCTTCCAGCTCGATGCACTGGTGGCAATCGGCGGCGACGACACCCTCTCGGTGGCGAACTGGCTGGCGGAGAACGGCATGCCGGTCGTCGGGGTGCCCAAGACGATGGACAACGACCTGAGCGTCACCGAATACTGCATCGGATTCGACAGCGCGGTGAGCGTGGTGATGGAGGCGCTCGACCGGCTGCACACGACGGCGATGTCGCACCACCGCGTGATGGTGTGCGAGGTGATGGGCCGTGACACCGGGTGGGTTGCGGTCATGGGCGGCATCGCCGGCGGCGCCGACATGATCATCATCCCCGAGTTTCCGGTGACGCTCGATCAGGTGGTGGAACACCTGAACATGCGGCACAGCGGTGGCAGCGACTTCAGCATCATCGTCGTCGCCGAAGGCGTCGAGATGGAGGGGCTGCAGGCAAAGGACGCGACCGAAGGCGGCGTCGACGCCTTCGGTCATGTGCGGCTGGGCAATCGCGGTGTCGGTGAGTCGCTGGCGCAGATCATCGAGCAGCGCACCGGCCACGAGACGCGCGCGACGGTGCTCGGGCATCTGCAGCGCGGCGGCTCGCCCACGAACTACGACCGCATCTGGGCAACGCAGGTGGGCTACGGGGCGTACCGCCTGGCAACGGAGCAGCGCTGGGGCGAGATGCCGATCATGCGCTGCGGTGGCATCGACGTCGCGCGCATCGCGGACGTTGTTGCCGAGCAGCGCCGCGTGCCCCGCGATCTCTACGAGCTGGCGCAGGTCTTCTACTGATGAAGGCTGTTCGCCTCCACGGTCGCGGTCGGGCGGACGCTGTCACATATGAGGATGTGCCGCAGCCACGCCCCGGGCCCGGCGAGGTGCTTGTGCGCGTCGGGGCCGCTGCGCTCATCTTCAACGAGCTGGTCTGGGACCAGACGTACACGGCACCGGACGGAACACCACGCGAGCTGCCGATCCCGGGCCGCGACGTCTCCGGCACCGTCTTGGAGCTGGGCGCCGGCGCAAGCGGCGTCAAGCCCGGAGACGCTGTGTACGGGATGCTCGGTTACGGTCACGACGGCGCGCTGGCGGAATGCACGAGCGCATCGCCCAGCGATCTGGCTCCACGGCCGCGGTCCCTCGACAACATCCATGCCGCAGCGGTGCCGCTCTCGGCGCTCACCGCGTGGCAGGGGCTCTACGATCACGCGCAGCTCACCGCGGGACAGCGCCTGCTCGTGCATGGGGGGGCGGGTGGCGTCGGGACGTACGTTGTTCAGCTGGCGCGCTGGACGGGCGCGCATGTCGTGGCCACCGCGTCGGGAGCCGATGCCGAGTTCGTGCGTGAGCTGGGCACGGACTCGGTCATCGATTACGCCACCACTCGCTTCGAGGACGAGGTGCGCGATGTCGATGTCGTCTTCGACCTCGTTGGCGGTGAGACCCTGTCGCGCTCCTGGAACGTCGTCCGCCCGGGTGGCGTCGTGGTGTCGATCGTCACGCCGCCGGACGCCGCTTCGCCGGCTCCCGGAGTGCGCTTCGTCTACTTCATCGTGCAGCCGAGCGGCGAGCAGCTGCGTCGCATCGGCGATTTGATTGACGGCGGACATGTGCGGCCCGTTGTGGCGCGGGTGTTCCCGCTCGCCGATGCTCGCCGCGCGTACGAGGCAGTGACGCAACATCCCCGCGGCAAGGTGGTCGTCAGCGTCCCATGACGCCGGCGCCGGGCGCCGCGACGCCTACACTTCCACGCGTCGTCTGACGCTACGAGGAAGGCTGATGCTCGCAACCGACGTGCTGGCCATGCAGCTGCAGGGCTCCTGCCGTCTGATCGCGGAGCAGTCGCACAGCGCGGCCCCGCACTGGGCTGAGCGAGCGTTTGCAGGCGCGTCGCTCCCCGGCTTCGTCGTGTGGCACTGTGGGCGCGTCCTCGACTGGGCGGTGAACGCGGTCGTCCGCGGCGAGCCGGAGGTGGCGACCGCGGATCGGTGGCGCGACCGCATCGGCTACCACCGCGGCCATGGCGCTGGTCTCACGCTGCCAGAGGCCGATTCCGCGGCCACTGCCGTCTCGCCCGACGACGTCGTGGCGTACGCCGGCGCGCTGCTCGCGTGCATCGACGGATGGTTGCCCACGATCGAGGATGCCTCACTCGATCGCGAGGTCGACGTGCGAGCCGCATGCGCCACCAATCCGCTCTACCAGACGCCGGCGGCCTGGGCCGAGGTGGAGAACCTCGATCGCCGTCCTGCGTGGCAGATCCTGGCGCAGCCGTGTGCGGGTCACATCCGCGTCCACATGGGCGAGCTCGACGTGCTCCTCGCGCTGCTGACCGCGCGATCCGGCGGCGGCTAGGGAGCCCAGGCAGGCGGGGAGGTGCCGTCGAAGTCGAGGCCGTAGGTCACCTGCAGCGGCTTCTTGGGCAGCGCACCGGCGGCGCCGGCGATCCACCAGAGCTGGAAGTGACCCGTTGCATCGGCAGGGTTCAGAAAAGCCAGACCGCTGCCGTCCGGCGCCCACGACGGCGATGCGCAGAGGCAGCCGGCGATGAGGGTTCGCGGCGGCCCCAGCGTGGAGCCGGTGAGCGAAGCGATCTGCAGCGACGTGCTCTGCAGGCCGGTGCCGTTACCGCAGATCATCGCCACCTGTGTCCCGTCGGGGGACACCGCCGGCTGCGAGCAATCGCTTGTGGAGTCGGTGAGGTACACGGGCGCGCGCAGCGGCGATGTCTGCAGCGCCAGACGCGAGAACACGTTGCCGCCGTCGATCTCGTACTTCGCGTAGAGGACGTTGCCGTTTGCCAGGGGCACCGACTCGGTGTCGCCGCCGGTGTAGCTGAACGGCGTGGTCCACTGCCGCGCAGCGAGGTTTGCGTTGAGCGCGCCCTTCCACACCGCGAACTCGATCTCATAGCTCTGCGGTGACTTCGGCGCGTCGTAGCTGACGTAGACGGTGTTGCCGTCCGCGGCGACGGTGGGCCAGAACATCCAGTGGTTCAGCTGGATGGTGGCGCTCGCCGTCTTGTTGTGGCTCAGCTGCTGCAACACCTTGCCGGTGCCGCTGACCAGGTACACCTCCGAGTACGCGTCCTGACGGGCCACCGCCACGATGTTCTGCGATCCGGGGACCACTGCCGGCTGCATCCAGGTCCCCGCGCGCTTGGGCATGTGCAGATCGGTGAAGGTGCCGTGGCTGAGCCGGAAGAGGTCACCGTTGGACGCCAGGTAGAGCGTGCCCGGCAGGATGATCACGGGTTTGGCCTCCACCGGCGACGAGGCGGCGGCGATGTGCGCCTGGCGTGAGGCCAGAAAGCGGTTGACGCCGAAGGCGAACGCCGCCAGCAGTACCAGGGCCACGAGCACCTGGAGGCGCCGGCTCACGACGGGAAGTACTGGTGCACTTCCGGAAGGATGAGATTCCAGTCGGGCATGAGCACGTCAGCGTTGCCGACCGTCGCCGACGAGGTGTCCGGCGGCAGCAGCAGCACCTGGTGCACGTTGGCCAGCTGCACGTTGCTGGCGATTGGCAGCAGGGCGGCCACGTCTGAGAGGGACATGTCGGTGTTGAAGTCGTTGGCCATGGCATCGGCGATCGACGGCAGGTCGGCAAGGCCCAGCAGCTTTGCCTTGGCGCGGAGCGCCAGCAGCACCTGCTGCTGCCGCTGCGAGCGACCGAAGTCGCTGCGAATGTCGCCGTGGCGGCTGCGCACGTACTCCAGGGCCTGCATGCCGGTCAGGTGCTGCGCCCCGGGGAGCACGGCCACGCGCTCGTACGCGTACGGGTTGTTGCCGGTGAGGTCCTGCGGGTAGAAGTCGTCGAGCACAGGGTTGGTCGCCACCACGTCGATGCCGCCCACCTTGTCGATCAGGTTGACCAGCCCGAGCAGCCCGATCCATGCGTAGTGATCGACATGCACCTGGAAATCGTTCTCGACGGTCGCGACAGCAGCGCTGGCCTGGCCGTACGAGTATGCGTAGTCGATCTTGTTGTTGCCGCCCGTGGAGAGCGGGACGTAGAGATCGCGCGGGATCGACAGCATGACCACCTGCTTGGTCACCGGGTCGACGCGGCAGAGGATCATCGACTGCGTCAGCAGCTGGCCGCCGTACTTGGCGTCGTTGTCGGAGCCGAGGAGCAGCAGCGTGAAGGGCTGCTTGGTCGAGGCGTCGGCGGCGTTGGCGGCCGCGACGTCGCCGCCCGGGGAGGACTGCGGGTGGATGGTCTGGCCGGTGACCTTCAGCGCGGTGACGATGGCGGGAAAGAAGTAGGCCAGCGCGCCGGCGCCACCGGAGACGGCGACGCAGAGCGCGGCCAGTGACGCGACTCCGATTCGCCGGACCCACCCGTGCCGTCGGTACGCCGAAGACCGCCTCCGACGCGAATTCACCGGCGCATTAAACCTGCTCGCACCCTTGCCGTAGCTTTACGGGGGCACCGGTACACTCGTTCGCATGGTGGTGTCGGAGCTGGCGAGCCGCGTCGCGGGCGGCGACGTGCGAGCCCTGGCGAGGGCGATCCGCATGGTGGAGGACGGCGATCCTGCGGTTGACGCCGTCGTCCGCGACCTGCGTTCCAACACCGGCGCGGCCCACGTGATCGGTGTCACCGGCCCGCCCGGAAGTGGCAAGAGCACGCTGGGCGACCAGCTCATCGCCCGCTGGCGCAGCGGCGGCCACAGGGTGGGGGTCATCGCCGTCGATCCCTCGAGCCCGTTCACCGGCGGTGCCATCCTGGGCGACCGGGTGCGCATGCAGCGCCACGCCACCGACTCTGGTGTGTTCATCCGCAGCATGGCGGCGCGCGGACACCTCGGCGGGCTTGCCTCCGCGGCGCGGGAGGCTGTACGCCTGCTCGACGCCTCCGGCCGCGACCGCTGCCTGGTGGAGACGGTCGGAGTCGGCCAGTCCGAGCTCGAGGTGATGCAGCTCGCGGACACCGTCGTGGTGGTGACCACGCCGGCGAGCGGCGACGCGGTGCAGATCATCAAGGCGGGCATCCTCGAGATCGCCGACGTCTTCGTGGTCAACAAGGCCGACCTGCCGGGCGCGCCCAAGGTGTACCGCGACCTCAAGGACCTGGTGCGGCAGACCAAGGCACACGACCCCTGGGTGCCCCCGGTGCTCATGGTCACGGCGTCGGCGGGCTCCGGGGTGGACGAGCTGGTGGTCGAGCTCGACCGCCACCACGAGATGATCGAAGCGTCGGGTGAGCTCGACCGACGGCGCCGTGAGCGTGTGCGCGCCGAGGTCGAGTCGATCGTCGTCGAGCGTGCTGCGCGCCGCGCTCGTGCTGCGCTCGATGAACCGCCCATGCGTGCTGCGCTCGACGCGGGCACCGAGATCGATCCGTACGCGCTGGCCGACGAGATCCTCGACGGTTCTGCCGGCTAGTGCAGCACTAGCTAGCGCAGGCGCAGCAGAACGTTGATCACGACGGTCAGCACGATGCTGACCACGACGCACGCGACAATCGGAACGAAGAGGCTGACGCCCCCGCTCGACACCGTCACGTCGCCCGGAAGATGCCCGAGCCCGAGCCGGCGCGCCACGATGATCACGCCGCCGATGACGGCTATGACCACCCCGACGATCAGCAGCAGCTTCCCCGGATCCGTCAACGGCATGGCTTCACCGTAGGCTAGACTCCGAACAACGCATCCACTTCAAGCAGGTCCAGCGAGGCCGGCAAGGGATCGCACCGCTTCGGCACCGGTTCGCCCCCGTCCGCTTCCTGGCCCGGAGGGCTGACACCGATGGCGCTGAAGGAGCCGCCCACCAGGCTGCAGCACGTCGTCTCCAGCGAGCAGTTCGACCGGGGCACGCTGGCCGCGCTCTTCGAGCGCGCGGAGTTGCTGGCCAGCGTGCGCGACAGCCGGCTCGAGCGGCGCATCATGGCGAGCCTCTTCTACGAGCCGAGCACCAGGACACGCCTCAGCTTCGAATCGGCGATGCTGCGGCTCGGCGGTTCCATCCTCGGCACCGAGGCGGCCCACACGTTCTCCAGCGCCATCAAGGGAGAGACGCTGGAGGACACGGTGCGCATGGTGTCGACCTACGCCGATGTGATCGTGCTGCGTCACGATCAGCTCGGCGCCGCCGCACGTGCCGCCGCGGTGGCCACGGTTCCCGTGATCAACGCCGGGGACGGTCCCGGTGAGCATCCCACACAAGCGCTCCTCGATCTCTTCACCATACGGCGCGAGGTCGGACGCATCGATGGCGTGCATGTCGCGTTCTGCGGCGACCTCCGCTTCGGACGCACGGCGCGATCGCTGGCGCTGCTCCTGTCGCAGTACAAGGACGTGCGCTTCACGTTCGTGGCGCCGGACGTGGTGCAGGTGGGTCCGGACATCATCGAGCGCCTCGACAGACGCCGGGTGCCATACACACTGACGGACAACCTGCTCGACACCGCCGGCTCCGTCGACGTCGTGTATCAGACCCGGGTGCAGCGCGAGCGGTTCACCGACGCGGCGGAGTTCGAGGAGGCGCGCGCCGCGTTCCGCATCGACTCGGAGTTCATGCGCGCGCTGGGTCGCGGCGCGGTGGTGATGCATCCCCTGCCGCGCGTCGACGAGATCGCGCCCGAGGTGGACGCCGATCCCCGGGCCGCGTACTTCCGCCAGGCGGCGAATGGTGTTGCGCTGCGCATGGCGCTTTTGGACTGGCTGCTCACGTGAGCCAGCTGCCCACGCTGGACGGGCATCCGCAGCTGCTCGACGCCGCGCAGCTGCACCGCACCGTTGTCCGCCTGGCGCACGAGGTCGCGGAACGGCACACGCGGCTCGACGGCACAGTGCTCGCCGGCGTGCGCACGCGCGGCGTGCCGCTGGCGCAGCGCATCGCCGCGGTGCTCGGCGGCATGACACGCGCTCCCGTGGTTGCCGCGCTCGACCCTCGCGGCTACCGCGACGACCGCCCGCGGCCGCTCGATCCGCCACCGTCCGCCATCACCGGCCTCGATGGCGGCGATGCGCCCGCCATCGGCGGCGCCACGGTGATCGTGGTCGACGACGTGCTCTTCACCGGGCGTACGCTGCGCGCCGTCATCGACGCCCTCGTCGACGCCGGCCGCCCGGCCGCGGTCGAGGTGCTGACGCTGTTCGACCGTGGCCACCGCGAGCTCCCGATGCGGGCGACCTACGTGGGCAAGAACGTGCCCACCGCACCTGGCGACCGTGTGTGCGTCCGCCTGCGCGAGGTCGATGGAGTGGACGGCGCGTGGCTGCTGCGGGGGGACGCGCGATGAGGCTCGTGCTCCGCGGGGTCCGCGTCATCGACCCGGCGATCGAGCTCGACGTGCAAGGCCGAGACGTCTGGATCGAGGACGGCCGCCTGATCGCGCTTGATCACGGCCCACCCGGTGACGCGCAGCCGGCGATCGATCTGACCCCCGCCCCGGGGCGGCCGGCGTGTGTGCTGTGTCCGGGCTTCATCGACCTGCATGCGCATCTCCGCGAGCCCGGTGGCGAGGAGGCGGAGACGGTGCTGAGCGGGGCGGCCGCCGCGGTGGCAGGCGGCTTCACCACGGTGGTGGCGATGGCCAACACGCACCCGCCGGTCGACACGCCCCAACGGGTCGCGGACGCAGAGCGCCGCAACGGGAAGGCCGCGGTCACCGTCCTCCAGGTGGCGGCGCTGACGCGCGGGCTCGAGGGCCACAGGCTCGCCGACATCGAACAGTGCGTGCGGGCCGGGGCGATCGCTCTCGGCGACGACGGGCGCAACGCCGCGCGACCGCAGCTGCTCGAGGAGGGCATCCGGGTCGCGGCGCGGCAGTCGCGGCCGGTGTTCGTGCACCCCGAGGATGAGGCTGCGATCGCGGGTCGCGCCCCCCACGGCATCCCGATCCCGGCTGCCGCCGAGCGCCCCGCGGAGGTGGAGGTGCGCGCTGTGGAGACGGCCATCGAGGCGCTGCGTCGCGCCGCCACCGGACGCCTGCACCTGCAGCACGTGTCAACCGCCGGCGCCGTCGATCTGCTGCGCCGCGCCCGCGAGTCCGGGCTCGCCGTGACGGCGGAGGTGACGCCTCATCACCTGACGATGGAGCAGCCGGCGATGCTCCCCGACGACCCGCTGCGCAAGGTGAACCCGCCGATCCGCCATGCCGAGGACGTGGCCGCGGTGCGCGAGGCGCTGGCCTCCGGGGTGATCGACGCCATCGCCACCGATCACGCCCCGCACGGCGTCGCGGACAAGCAGCCGCCGTACGAGCAAGCCGCGGCGGGGATGATCGGGCTGGAGACGGCGCTGCCTCAATGCCTCACGGTTCGAGAGCTCACGGGACCGGGCCTGCGGCGACTGGTGGCGGCGCTCACCGTCGGACCGCACCGCGTGCTCGGTGCGGAGGCTCCGGTCGATCCGCCCCGCCTGCGGCTCGACCAGCCGGGGACGCTCACGCTGTTCGACCCCGCCGCCGAGTGGACCGTGACTGCGGAGACGCTCCGCTCGCGCTCGCGCAACACGCCGCTGCTCGGCTCGCGTGTTCGCGGTCGCGTGCTGCTCACGATCGCCTCCGGGCGTGTGCTCCACATCGACGAGCCGCGTCTGCGGCACGACGCCCCGGTGCTGCATGGCTGAGCGCCGGGGCCGGCTCGCTCTGGAATCGGGCGCTGTCTTCGACGGCGTGCTCTTCGGCGCCGCCATCGGCGGCCTGGCCAGCGGCGAGGTGGTGTTCAACACCTGCATGGCCGGCTATCAGGAGGTCATCACCGATCCCTCGTACGCGGGCCAGGTGGTGGTGATGACGTACCCGCTGATCGGCAACTACGGATGTCGCGACGACACGCGCGAGTCACCGCGAGTGCACTGCCGCGGGTTGATCGTGCGCGAGCTCTCACCCGACATCGGACATGGCCGCGCGGAACGCTCGCTCGACGAGGAGCTGCGTGCCTTCGGTGTGCCCGGGCTCCGCGGCGTCGACACACGCGCGCTCACCCGCCACCTGCGCGACCGCGGCACGCTGCGCGGCGTCATGGCGGCGGCCGGGGGCGCGGGAGCGGATCTGGTGGAGGTGGCGCGTCGCGCGCCCTACGTCACCGACCAGGACCTGGTGGGCGACGTCTCGATCACCGAGCCGTGGCAGCGGTTCGCCACACCCCTCGACGACCCGCTTGGGCGCGGGGTCGTGCTCAGCGGCGCGTCGGACGCGTTCGCCGGCACCCGCGTCGTTGTGGTCGACTATGGCGTGAAGTACAACCAGATGCGCGCGCTGGTGAGCCGCGGCGCCGATGTCATCGTGGTGCGCCAGGACGCCGGCGTCGCCGACGTGATGCGCCACGAGCCGCACGGCGTCGTGCTGTCGAACGGACCGGGTGATCCCGCGGTCGTGCCGCACGCGGTGCGGCTGTGCCGCGACCTGCTCGAACAGCGGGTACCGCTGCTGGGCATCTGCCTCGGCCACCAGATCCTCGGGCAGGCTGCGGGCGCCACCACGTCGCGGCTCAAGTTCGGCCACCACGGCGGCAACCATCCGGTGCGTGACGCGCGCACCGGCGACGTGTACGTCACGTCACAGAATCACGAGTTCCAGGTCGACGGGTCGTCGCTTGCAGAGGGAGGCGGCTGGTACGTGAGCGAGCGCAACCTCAACGATGGGAGCGTCGAAGGGTTGCGGCATCGTGAGCTGCCGGCGTTCAGCGTGCAATACCATCCGGAGGGGGCGCCGGGGCCGCAGGATCGCGCGGTGGTGTTCGACGAGTTTCTGCAGATGTGCGCGGGTGGTCTGGGGCGGGCGGTGGGTACGTATCCCCTTGCTCAAACACCCTTACGCGGTTCGCCCTCGAGCTCGGAGCAATTGTCGCTCGAGGTCTCACCGCTTCAGGAACTCGCCGGGGACATGCACCCCCCGCCCGCCAATACGACCGCCTTCGCAGAGCCACGTCGATCACACCGGCCAAACACGGAGGCCCCAATCCGCTCCGAGGGTTCCGCGGAAACGCCTGCGCCCGACGACAGGCCGGAGTGCGTTTTGGTCATCGGGTCGGGGCCGGTCATCATCGGGCAGGCGGCCGAGTTCGATTACGCGGGGACGCAGGCGTGCCGCGCGCTGCGTGAAGAGGGCGTGCGCACCGTGCTGGTGAACAGCAACCCGGCCACGATCATGACCGACGACTCGTCGGCGGACGCCGTGTACGTCGAGCCGCTGACGGTCGAGGTGGTGGAGCGAATCATCGCCGCCGAGCATCCCGACGGGCTGCTGGCCACGCTCGGGGGGCAGACGGGGTTGAACCTCGCGGTCGCGCTCGACGAGGCCGGTGTGCTGGAGCGCCACAACGTGCGCGTGCTGGGCACGCCGCTGTCCGCCATCCGCGCTGCCGAGGATCGCGAGCTGTTCAAGGAGCTGCTGATATCGATCGGTGAGCCCGTGCCGGTGTCGCAGACGGTATCCAGCCTTGCCGAGGCCAAGACGTTCAAGGAACGCGAGAGGCTGCCGCTTGTGGTGCGTCCCGCGTTCACGCTCGGCGGGACCGGTGGCGGCTTCTGCGAGACCGAGGACCGCTTCGTCGAGACCGTCTCCGCGGGACTGGCGGCATCGCCCATTCACCAGGTGCTCATCGAGCGCTCGCTCGCCGGGTGGCGCGAGCTCGAGTACGAGGTGATGCGCGATGCCGCGGGCACCGTGATCACCGTGTGCAACATGGAGAACCTCGACCCCATGGGCGTGCACACCGGCGATTCCATGGTGGTGGCGCCGTCGCAGACGCTCACCGATCGCGAGCATCAGCAGCTGCGCAGCGCGGCGCTGCGCATCATCACCGCGCTCGACATCGCCGGCGGCTGCAACGTGCAGTTCGCGATGGCCCCAGACTCGCACGAGTACTACGTGATCGAGGTCAACCCGCGCGTGTCACGGTCCTCGGCGCTGGCGTCGAAGGCGACCGGGTACCCGATCGCGCGGGTCGCGGCCAAGATCGCCGCCGGCCGCCGTCTCGACGAGATCGCCAACGCGGTCACCGGCAAGACATGCGCCGCATTCGAGCCCGCGCTCGATTACTGCGTCGTCAAGATTCCGCGCTGGCCCTTCGACAAGTTTCCCGAGGCGGACCGCCGCCTGGGCACCCAGATGAAGTCCACCGGCGAGGTGATGGCCATCGAGCGGTCGTTCGAGGCCGCGTTCAGCAAGGCGCTGCGCTCGATCGAGCAGGCGCATCCCGATCCCGCCGACCTGCGCGAGCCCGTGCTCGTCGATGTGGCCAACGACCGCCGCGCCCACGCACTGCTCGAAGCCCTGCGCAGCGGCGCCGATCCCACCGTGCTCGCCCGCCGGAGCGGCATCGGCGAGTGGTTCGTGCGCCGGCTGGCGACGATCGTCGCGCGCGAGGCCGGGCTGCGCCGGCATGGAGACGGTCCCGACGACGACGGCACATTCGGCGACGCCGTCGTGTCGGCAAAGCGAGCGGGGATCACCGACTCACGCATCGCGACGCTCGCCGAGGTGCCGGTCGAGCAGGTTCGCGCGCTGCGCGAACGGTTCGGGATCACTCCGGTCTACAAGTGCGTCGACACCTGCGCGGCGGAGTTCGAGGCTCAGACGCCCTACTACTACTCCACGTTCGAGCGTGAGGATGAGGGTGCCGCCGCGTACGGTGCCGAAGGCGCGGTGGTGGTCGTGGGCAGCGGACCGATCCGCATCGGCCAGGGCATCGAGTTCGACTACTGCAGCGTGCAGGCCGCGGAATCGCTGCGCGCCGCCGGCGTGGCCTCGGTGATGGTCAACAGCAACCCGGAGACGGTGAGCACCGACTTCGACTGCAGCACCCGCCTGTACTTCGAGCCGCTGGATGCGGAGGCGGTGATGGCGGTGGTCGATGAGGAGCGGGCTCGTGGCGCGGTGGTGCAGTTCGGCGGCCAGACCGCGATCAACCTGGCTGCGCCGCTGCACGCGCGTGGTTGCGCCATCCTGGGCAGCTCGGTTGACACGATCGACATGGCCGAGGATCGCCGCGCCTTCGAGGCGCTCATGCGCACGCTCGAGGTGCCGCAGCCACCCGGCGCCGCCACCACCGATCCCGCCGAGGCGGTGGAGATCGCCGAGCGCATCGGCTATCCAGTGCTGGTGCGTCCCTCATATGTTCTCGGCGGCCGGGCCATGGAGATCGTGCACAGCCGCGAGGCGCTGCAGCGCTATCTCGACGCGGCGATGGCGGCGCTCCCGCTGGAGTCCGGCGCGCATCGCGGCACGGTGCTGGTCGACCGCTACCTGTTCGGCGCCGAGGTGGACGTCGACGCGGTGTGCGACGGCGACACCGTCGTCATCCCCGGGCTGATGCAGCACGTCGAGCGCGCCGGTGTGCACAGCGGTGACTCGATGGCCGCATACCCCGCGCCGCAGCTGGAGGGCGCCGTGGTGGACTGCATCGTCGGCGACACTGTGCGCATCGCACGCGCGCTCGGCGTTCGCGGCCTGTGCAACATCCAGTTCGTCGTGTACCGCGGCGTGCCCCACGTCATCGAGGTGAACCCGCGCGCCTCGCGCACGGTGCCGTTCCTCAGCAAGGTGACCGGTGTGCCCATGGTGGGGCTGGCGACGCAGGTGCTGCGCGGACAGACGCTGGCGGCACTGGGCTGGGAATCGGGACTGGTCGCGTCGCGTCCCCTGGTGGCGGTGAAGGCGCCCGTGTTCTCCACGGTGAAGCTGAGTGACGTCGACACAGCGCTCGGTCCCGAGATGAAGTCGACCGGCGAGGTGATGGGTATCGACATCGACCTCGGCGCCGCCCTGGAGAAGGCCTTTCTCGCCGCGCTGGGTGCGATGCCCGAGGCGGGTGGAGCGCTCTGCAGCATCGCCGACTCCGACAAGGCGGAGGCGCTGCCGATCCTGGCGCAGCTCTCCAACCTCGGCTTCACCATCTACGCCACGGCGGGGACGGCGCAGGCGCTGGAGGCCGCGGGCATCTCGGCGGTGCCGGTGGCCAAGATCGGCCGCAGCCGGCCCGACGTCATTGACGTCATCGAGGACGGCCGCGTGTCGCTGGTGGTCAACACCGTCTCGAACTTCGACACCGACGAGCTCGAGTGGACGTCGCAGGGGCACACGCTGCGCGCCGCCGGGCGCACCGTGAAGGACGGGTACCGCATCCGGCTGGCCGCGGAGCAGCGGCGCATCCCGTGCTGCACCTCGCTCGACACCGCAGCCGCGCTCGTCGACGCCATGGCGCGGCATCGCGCAGGCGGCTCGCTGCGCGTCGCCCAGGTGCGCCAGTATCGCGACGGGCTGGTGGCCGCGCCGCCGTGAGCGCCGACCTCTCGCGCACGCGGCTGGAGCGCGGCGAGGTGGTGGGCGTCGAGCGCCTCGGCGCGCTCGTCGAGCTCACCGTGTTGCTGCCGCACCTGGCGGCAACCGCCGCCCCCGGGCAATTCGCACAGCTGCGCTGCGGGCCCGGCGTGGTGCCGCTGTTGCGGCGGCCGTTCAGCGTCGCCTGGGTCGACCGCGAAGCGTGCTCCTTCGTCTTCGAGGAGGTGGGCATCGGCACCCGGCTGCTCGGCGGGCTGCGGCCCGGCGACGAGCTCGAGATCCTGGGGCCGCTGGGCCGCGGGTTCGCCGTCGGCCCCGCCGCCACCGGGGTCCTCATCGTCTCCGGCGGCGTCGGCTGCGCGCCGTTTCCGCTGCTGATCCGGCGCCTGATCGAGCACGGCATCCGCGACCTGGTCGTGCTCAACGGCGCCGCCACCGCTACCCGGCTGTACCCCGCAGGCCGCTTCGGTCGAGGCGCCGCCGTCGACGTGCGCGAGACCACCGACGACGGCAGCCACGGCATTCGCGGCCTGGTGACCGACCTGGTGCGCGCGCTGCCAGACGACGGGCCGCGCACGGTGTACGCGTGCGGACCCAACCGCATGCTGGCGGCTCTGTGGCAGATTCTTGCCGATGCTGACATGAACAGCGGGATCGTCGAAGCCTCGCTGGAGGCGCCGATGGGATGTGGCTTCGGCACGTGCCTGGGGTGCGCGCTCCCGCTCCGTGACCTCGACGGCGGGACGCGCTGGGGCCTGTGCTGCAGCGACGGCCCGGTGATGGCGATGAGCAGCGTCGACTGGGAGGCGATCCGGGCGCTGCCCGGCGCCGACGTGGCGTGACCTCAGCCGTCGACCTCGGGCGCGGCCTCGTGCTGCCCAATCCGGTGGGGCTGGCGAGCGGCACCGCAGGCTACGGGTTCGAGCTGGAGCAGCTCATCGATCTGCAGCGCTGTGGCGCTCTGTACACGAAGGGAACCACTCGCGTTGCGCGCGCCGGCAATCCCCCGCCCCGC
This sequence comes from Candidatus Dormiibacterota bacterium, assembly GCA_036378495.1. Lineage (GTDB taxonomy): Bacteria > Chloroflexota > Dormibacteria > Aeolococcales > Aeolococcaceae > JAFALX01. The sequence goes on along the minus strand of DASUWI010000003.1, from coordinate 4,749 downwards.
GTTGCCGAGACCGCCGGGGGCATGCTCAACAGCATCGGCCTGCAGAACCCCGGGGTCGACTGGGTCTGCGAGCACTACGCGCCGGCCTACACGCGGTGGCGCATCCCGGTGATCGTCAACGTCGCCGGCGAGAGCGCCGGCGACTACGTGCACTGCGTGCGCCGCCTCGAACAGGCTCCGGGTGTTGCCGCGGTCGAGCTCAACATCTCGTGTCCCAACATCGCGCACGGCCTGGACTTCGGCCGCGATCCCGCGGCGGCAGGTGCGCTCGTCGGCGAGGTGCGGCGCGCCACCGCCCGGCATCTCATGGTCAAGCTGAGCCCCAACGTCACCGACATCGCAGCCGTCGCGCGAGCCGTCGAGGACGCGGGCGCGGACTCGGTCTCGGCCGTGAACACGTACGTCGGCATCAAGATCCACCGCGCCACCGGCCGGCCCGTGCTGCCGCAGGGCAGCGGGGGGCTGAGCGGCCCGGCGATCCACGCGCAGGCGCTGGCGGCGCTGTGCCAGGTGCGTGCCGCCGTATCGATCCCGGTGGTGGGCGTGGGGGGCATCACCGACGCGTCGTCGGCGCTCGACTTTCTCGTCGCCGGGGCTCAGGCTGTGCAGGTGGGCACGGCGAATTTCGTCGACCCGTGGACGGCGATCCGCGTGGCGGAGGCACTCCACGCGCGCGCAGCAGGCGTCGCGGCCGGGCGGTCACAGGCGGCGGTGTAGAGGCTGGGCTGGATGTTTCTTGGCGCCACCGTGCTGTGCTTGCTGGTGCTGCTCGCGCTGGTGGCGGATCGCTACGGCTCGCGGATCTTTCACGGCGAGGGGGACCGCAGGTACTTCCGCTGCATCGAATGCGATCTGCGCTATCCGCGGCGCCAGATTCAGGACCCGCGATTCCGCGTCTGTCCCGCCGGACATCCCGTGATCGCGGAAGAGCCCGGTGTCAGCGCGGGGCTCGTCGGCATCTTCGTCTGCCTGGGGTTCCTCGCGGTGGCGCTGGTGCTGCTGCTGACCGGTGTGGTCAGCTGACCGGTCAGCGGCCGGCGCTGTAGCGTACGCCCGCGGCCGAGAACTCCCTGGCGATGTCGTCAAGCGTCGACTGCGTCACGCCGCGCACCGCTGAATGCCGAACGGCCGCTGCGGCCCACTCCACGCTGCGGTCCTCGTCGGCGGCCTGGCCCAGCACGGCTTCGAGCCGGGGCGCCGAGCGCTGCAGCCGCCGCCGCACGATCTCGAGCAGCTCCGGCATCACCGCCGCTGCGCGCGCCGGCGAGCCGAGACGGGCGCTGCCGGCGGGTGATGGAGGCGCGGGCGCGCCGGTTCGGAACACCGGATCCGGCTGTCCGAAGAGCTGCGCGATCGGGTGGTCGTCGAGGCGAGACGACACCACCGGCGGGGGCACGGCGTGGTCGGGCTCCGGTGGGGGCGGTGGCGGCACAAATGAGTGTCCGTCCTGCACTTTTCCGTTGGTTGTCGACGGCTTTTTCGCCGGCACCGCTTGCGCGGGAGCCTCGACCGCTGCCTCCGGATTCGCCTCCGGCGTCGCCGGCTGCGCCATCTGGAGGCCCAGACCGAGCAGCTCACCCAGCGCCGAATCGATCTCAGCCAGCCGCGCATCGGAGACGGCACCGAGTGGCAGCACAAGATGGGCAGCGTCCAGTGACGCCAGCCGGCGCAGGTCGATCGTCAGGGCACCGTCGAAGCCGTCGGCCCGGTCGAGCGCGACCCGGCCGGCGCCGGTCTCCGCGCTGATCACCACGGGGGCGGCGAGCAGCACAGAGTCGGGCGCCGCCTCGGCGTCGCCGTTCAGCAGCACCACCGGCCGCCGCACCCTGTCAGAAGACGCTTCCGCGAGCCACACCTGGCCGCGGCGTCGTTCCAGCCGCTCCAAGGCGCAGCGGCGAGCCCCGTCCGCACCGCTCCACATCGCGCCAACGAGTAATAGCAGGTCTGTCCAGACTGCGAAAGGGGTTTGCCTCTCCGAGGGCGGGAATCGTCCGTTGTGTGTCCAGGTCGCGGGCGGCCTCCGGCCTGCTAGGGTCCGCACGCGATGGACTTGGGGCTCCGTGGCCGCGCCGCATTCGTCGCCGCTTCCAGCAAGGGGATGGGGCGAGCGATCGCCGAGTGCTTCGCGTCCGAAGGCGCGGATGTGGGCCTGTGCGCCCGCGGTGCCGACGCCCTGGCGGCCGCCGCCGACTCCGTCCTCGCGCACGGCGTGCGCGCCGTGGCCAGCGTCGCCGACGTGACCGTCCGGGAGCAGGCGAGCGAGGCCGTCTCCCGCACCGTGGACGAGCTGGGCCGCCTCGACGCGCTCGTGGTCAACACCGGTGGCCCACCCAAGGGCCGGTTCGAAGAGCTCGGCGACGATGACTGGCGCACGTGGTTCAACGCGCTGTTCATCAGCGGCGTGCACCTGATCCATGCGGCGCTGCCCGCGCTGCGGCGCTCGGACGCGGGAGCGATCCTGTTCATCGCCTCATCGACGGTGAAGCAGCAGATCGCGGGGCTGACTCTGAGCAACACGATCCGCGGCGCTGTCAACGGGCTCTCCAAGAACCTGGCCAATGACCTGGCGCCGCTCGTTCGCGTGAACTCGCTGCTGCCGGGAGCGATCCGCACCGACCGTCAGATCGAGCTGGCGCAGGCCGCGGGCGTCACCGACCTCGAGTCGTACTTCGAGGGCATCGGACACCGCAACCCGCTGAACCGGATCGGTGAGCCGCAGGAGGTGGCCCGCGTAGCCGTCTTCCTCTGCTCGCCGGCGGCCTCGTTCGTCACCGGCACATCAGTTTCGGTCGATGGCGGCCAGATCCAGTCGGTCCACTGAACCGGCGTCGCGCGCCTAATCGTCGTCGCTGACGGTGCGCTGCGGGATCTTCCCGGCGTCCAGGTCGCCGTCGACGGCGGCCTGCATCTCCGCAGAATCCAGGAGCTTGCTCGTGACGTGGCCCAGCATGTCCGAGTGGCTGGGGTGGTCGATGCCGAGCAGCCATCCAGCGGGAATGCTGTAACCGTTGAGCAGGCTGGCAAGCATGAGACCGCGGTGCGTGTAGGGGGCGTACGCGAGGTCGTCGCCGTCGAGTGCGGGAACCAGGCGCTCGGCGCCCTCACCCGCGGCTCCCGACTGCAGCACCGTCCAGACGTCGGGGAGCGCAGCCAGCGCTCCATCGGCGCCGGCGGTGAGCGCCTGCAGCGTCGCCTCTACGGAGGACCTGTCACGCCCGCCGCATGTGCAGCCGGTGGCGGCGTGCAGCCGCGTGGCGCGCTCGACGGCCTCCTCGAAGCGGCTGATCGTCTCGGTGCCGGCGCGACTCCCGCGCCACGCGTCGCGCTGCGCGGTCGCCCGGCCAAGCTCGACGCACGTGGCCCGAGCGGCGGCGTCATCGAGAGCAGCGCCGGGCACCTGGCCCATGACCCACGCGGTGTGCGCCATCGACTCGAGCACGCCGAGCACGTGCCGCTCCGCTCCCCAGGAGAGCACCGAGCTGCCCAGAAGCAGGATCCCCGCCAGGAAGTCGCAGCGCGCCGAGATGTCGAGCGTGCGCAGCGTGCGATACGGTGATCCCTCGTCGGCGATGGGCGGCCGGTCGGTGTCGAAGAAGGAGCGCATCATCTCCGGCGTGCGGATGGCGCGGTCGAGCAGCTCGGTGAAGAGTTCCTCCTCCTCGCTGATGCGCTCGACGGGAGGTGGCGGAGCCCAGTCCTCATAGCGCGCCATGTGTGGCTAGGGTACTCGCATGCATCCCCGTGTCCGGCTCGCGCTGATCGATCTGGACGGCACGCTCTACACCGGAAGCCGCGCCGTCGACGGCGCCGCCGTCGCGGTGCAGCGAATCCGGGACCTCGGGCTTGCGGTCATGTTCACCACCAACACCGATTCCATCGCGCCGCAGGCGGTGGCCGACAGGCTCACCGGGTTTGGCATCGAATGCACGCCGGGCGACGTGCTCACTCCGCTCGTGCTCGCCGCCAGCCTCCTCAACGAGCACCCGGCAAGCCGAGCGCTGGTGGTGGCGTCGCCCGGTGCACGCGCGGCGCTCGCGAACCGCGTCGCCGGCGAGGGGGACATCGTGACCCATGTCGTGGTCGCCGATCCAAGTTACGGCGCGACCTACGCGGAGCTCGATCGTGCGTTCCAGGCGGTTCGAACCGGGGCGCGGCTGGTGGCGACGCAGATGGGCCGCTGGGTACGGCGCGACGACGGCGACCACCTCGACACCGGTGGCTGGGTGCGGCTCCTCGAGTACGCCACCGAGCGCGATGCGCTCGTGCTCGGCAAGCCCTCGCCCGAGTTCTTCAGGCTGGCGCTCTCGACAGCCGGCGCCACGCCGGCGGAGACGGTCGTCGTCGGTGACGATCGCGCGTCGGACATTGCGGGAGGCCGGTCCGCCGGGTGTCACACGGTTCTGGTGCTCACCGGCAAGGGAACCGTCTCGCGCGGACCGGAGGCCGAGATCGTGGCCGGCAGCATCGCCGACGTTCCAGACGTACTTGTCAACAACTGGAGGCCGACAGGATCGCGATGATCCCCGGCAGGTTGAACAGAGCGTGCACCAGCGCGCCGGGCCACAGGCTGTTCGAGGAGCGATACATCAGGGCGAGCACGATGCCCACCGCCCAGAGCGGGATGAAGAGCAGCAGCACCAGGTGCGCGGCCCCGAAGATCGCGCCACTGATCACCACCGCGAACCCGACGGGCGCCACCTTGTTCAGCCATCCGTAGACAAAGCCGCGAAAGATCGTCTCCTCTGCCAG
>DASUWI010000002.1:0-2825 GCA_036378495.1 Candidatus Dormiibacterota bacterium | reverse complement strand
GTCCAGCCCGGGCAGCAGGTATGGCTCCACGCCGGCGAAAGGGGAGTCGGAGACCTTGAGGCCGGCCAGGTTCGGCGCGCCGGCGCGAAGCCGCTCGATGACGGCCGGCGGCACGGCGTACCCGCTGCGCGCCGCGAACTCATAGACGTAGAAGGGCAGCGGTGCCGCAGCTCGCGCGGCGGTCAGGAAGTGGCGCTCGATGCCGGCCTCGTCGAGGGCGTAGTAGGGCGGGGCGATGACCGCGACGCCGGCGGCGCCGTCCGCAGCAGCGTGCTCGACGAGGCGCACGGTGTCACGCGTCGACTGGGCGCCGCAGTGCACGACGATCTGCAGCCGTGGCGGGGCGAAGGAGACGAACGACCTCGCCATCTCGCGGCGCTCGTCAGCGCTGAGGAGCACGCCCTCGCCGGTGGTGCCCAGCACTAGCACCCCGTCCAGGCCTGAGGCGGCGTAGAAGGCGACCAGCGGCTCGACTGCCTGGACGTCGACGGCGTTGCCGTCGTGGCTGAGTGGGGTGACGGCGGCGGCCAGCGCTCGCGGCGCCCGGGTCATGGCGCCGCCATTGTGGGCGCCGCGGGACGCAGGGGACGCCGCACTACGATGACGCCCATGCTTCCGGCCCGGCAGGCGGCCGCTCCCGATCGCGGGGCCGCGGCGCCCGTTGGGGCGGAGCGACCCCACGGAACACCCTGGTGGCCGGCCGCGGCCCTGGCTCTGGGCACGCTCCCCTTCATCACGCGCCGCGTCGGCACGCCCGACTACTGGTGGCACACGCTCACCGGCCGGCTCATCGTGGACGGGCACGGGCTCGTCCGCAGCGACCTGTACACGTACACGGTGGCGGGCACGCCGTGGACCGATCACGAGTACGGCTCGCAGGTGATCTTCTCGGCGCTCACCCGTGGCGGCGGGCTGCTCGCGGTGAGCGTGTTCTGGGCGCTCGTGGTGTTCGTGGGGTTCCTGCTGGTGCTGGAGCGGATTCGAGGTGCCGGCGGCGCCGAGCCGCTGATCGCGGGCGCGTCGCTGATCCTCGGTGCGGCGGCGGGTGCGTTCATGTGGAGCGCCGCGCCGCAGATGTGGGACTTCATGTTCATCGCGCTGGAGCTGCTCATCATCGAGCGCTTTCTCGCCGGACACCTGCGCGCCCTGTGGTTCATGCCGCTCGTGCTGCTGGTGTGGGCCAACCTGCACGGCGGCTTTCTCATCGGGATCCTCATCCTCGCGGTGCTGTTCGTCGCCCTCGCGGTGCGGTGGCTGCTCGACGGGCGAGGTCTGCACGAACGCATGCTGCTGGCGCGCACGGCGGTGGCGACGGCGGGCTGCATCGCGGCCAGCTTCCTCACGCCGTGGGGGCCGTCGCTGTTCATCTACGTGTGGCGCACACTCTTCAGCCCGGAGCAACCCACGTTCATCGCCGAGTGGCAGTCGCCCGACTTTCACGACATCAAGCTCCTCGGATTCCTCCTCATGCTCCTCATGGTCATGGTCGGCTACATCTTTCGCCGGCCGCGGCTGTTCGACACGATGCTCGTGGTAGCCACCGCGGCGCTGGCACTGCGTTCGGTGCGCTTCACCATCGTGTTCGCAGTCGTCGCGACACCCGTCGTCGCGTGGCAGTGGAGCGCGGCATGGTTCGCGGTGCGCGACCGCGTGCAGTCGCGTCTCCGCGGCCTGACCCCCCGTGACATCGCCTTCGGCACCGGTCTGATCGCCGCGGCGGTCGCCGTCGGTGGCGTCGGGCTCGCCGGCCTCACCCTGCGTGGCCAGGCCGCTTCGACGAACGCCAACTTCCCGGTCGCGGCTGCGGACTGGCTGGCGGCGCATCCCTCAGTGGGGACGCGCATGTTCAACCAGTACGACTGGGGCGGCTACCTCGCGTATCGCTTCTACCCGCAGTCCAGCCGCAGGGTGTTCATCTATGGCGAGGCGGAGCTGATGGGCGATCAGCTGCTCGCCGACTACGTCGAGGTCAATCAGGTGAAGAGCGACTGGCAGCAGGTGCTCGACCGCTACGGCGTCGACTACGTCGTGTTCGCAACGGGGAAACCAATCGACGCAGTCCTGCAGCAGTCGGGCCGGTGGACCCTGGACTACAGCGACAACGTCGCCAGCATCTTCGTGCGACACCCCGCCACGTGACCGCTGCCGTCAGGGCCCGCTGATAGACTGACGGCGCGAAATGTGTGGAATCACCGGGTTTTGGGGACGGCCTGACCGTCGCCTGCTGGAGGCGATGACGGAGTCCGTGCGGCATCGCGGGCCGGACGACGTCGGCTACTTCGAGGACGCGCGCGCGTCGCTGGGATTCCGCCGCCTCAGCATCATCGACATCGAGCACGGCCACCAGCCGATGGCGATGGACGACGGTGCACTGCAGATCGTCTACAACGGCGAGGTCTACAACTTCCGGGAGCTGCGCCTCGATCTGGAGCGCGCCGGGCACGTCTTTCAGACGACGAGCGACACCGAGGTCGTGCTCCACGCGTATGCACGCTGGGGTGTCGACTGCTTCGCGCGCTTCAACGGCATGTGGGCGCTCGCCATCCTCGATCTCCGCGACTCACCGCGTCTGGTGCTGGCGCGCGATCACTTCGGCATCAAGCCGCTCTTCTACGCCTCGCACGACAGCCGCCTGCTGTTCGGCTCTGAGATCAAGGCGATCCTGCAGGACCCCACCTTCCCTCGTGCCGTCGACGAGCAGCAGATGTACGAGTACCTGCGGTACGGGCTGTTCGACCACAACGACGCCACATTCTTTCAGGGCGTGCGTCAGATCCCGGCGGCCGCGTATGCGCTGGTCGACGACAGCGGCATCACCGAGACCA
>DASUWI010000001.1:0-12591 GCA_036378495.1 Candidatus Dormiibacterota bacterium | reverse complement strand
CATGGCGGCGGCGCCTGCGGTTGCGGCGGTGTGCACACCGCCGCGTGCCACGCCTGTGCACCCGGTGGCACGCCGCCACCGAAGGGCACGCGCAGCGCAAACGTCTGATACATCCCCCATACGATGGTTCCCGCTGCGCCGACCGGCGGGTACAGCAGCACCACGATGCTGCTGTGACCTGGATCGAGGTGCATGCCGCACTGCACGTCGGTGCTCTGCTCGCGCAGGATGGCGAGCGGAAACATCGGGTGGTAGAAGTGGCGCAGCGCACCGGACTCGGTGCCCGGCGGCGCGAAGTCGCTGGCGATCTGCGCGCTGTTCAGCTGCGGATCGGAGCCGGCCGCCCCGTGGTTGGTCACGGCGATGGCGACGTAGGTGAAGTCACCGAACTGCTGCAGCGAGCGCCACGACCCCGCGCCGGAGCCGAGCTGGCGCATCACCGGAGCGGCGCTCTGGCGTACGACCATGAGCAGCCGCAGCGGGTCGGGATTCTGGTAGATGCCGCCGTCCGGGCTCGTGAACAGCGTCGTGCTCGCCAGTGCTGTGGTCGCCGTGGGAAAGCGCAGCGCCGCCGGGGCGGCGGGTCCGCTCGCGCATCCGGTCATCACGGCGCTCAGGCCACACGCGATGAGCGCGGTGCGCTTCAGCCTCACCGGCGGCGCAGCACCACCGGCGCGGCGAGCGCCACGAGCAGCATGCCGCCGCACACCGAGAGCGCCGCGGCGACGAGCACGGCGCCGCCGGTGTACGCCGGTGATCCGCCGAGTGCGGCGATGAACGCCGAGTGGGCGTACGCGAACGGATCGACGGCGGCGGCCGTGGCCCGCCATCCGGTCGCGGGGACGCCGGTGAAGAGGCCGCCGAGGAACAGCAGCGGCGCCAGCAGCACGACGGTGTCGAGCAGCACCTCACCCGGGCCGCCTCCCAGCGCCGACACGGCGAACCCCAGGCTGTTGGCGACCACCAGCACCGCGGCGACGACCACGAGCAGCGTGATGCCCGCCATGGCGGTGGTCGGCGACAGCACGACCAGCACCACCAGTGCCGGCAGCAGCTGCATGAAGTCGACCAGCGCGCCGGCGCCGACCCAGGAGCAGAGGAGCCGCCAGGGCGCGCGCGGCGTGAGCGTGAGCCGCGTCATGAGCCTGGCCTCGCGGGCACGCGCCGCGGTCATGCCCGCGCCCACCGCACCGATCATCGCGATGAGGACGGTGAGGAGCATCCCAGCCCAGAACGTGGGCGCGTGCGCGATCACGAGCGGCAGGATGAGGACAAGCGGGAACGACATCTTGAGCAGCAGCGCGCGTGGCCGCGTGGCGGCGGCGAGCAGCTCGCGCACGAACATGCCGGCGGGCATCGGCCGCTGCAACGTCAGTGCGGACGCCATGCGCTGGACCATCACCGCCGCCACCGACCGCGGCTCGCGCGCGAATGGACAGGGCGTGGATCGCCGCCGGCGCCGAGACCGCGTCCTGTGAGCGCGGTGAAGACGTCGTCGAGGTCGGGGATGTGCACGCGCAGCGAGACGAGTCCGGCGTCCGCGTCGACCGTGCTGACCACCGTCGCGAGCGCACGTTCATCGAGGAGCTCGACGCTGACGCGTCCACCGGCCGCGTGCACCTCACCGACACCGTCGAGGCTGCGCACGGCGTCGAGGCTGCCGCGGCCGCGCACCTCGATCTCGGCGACGCGGATGGCTCCCACCTGGGCGAGCAGCGCGTCGGGAGCGGCGTCATGGATGACCCGGCCGCCGTCGAGGAACAGCACACGCGTGCAGGACATGGCCACGAAGTCGCAGTCGTTGCTGGCGACGACCGTTGCCTGTCCACGCTGGGTGCGGGCCAGCAGCGCCACATCGAGCGCGCGCACGCCCTCGGGATCGAGGCCGGCGGTGGGCTCATCGAGGAGCGCCAGGCGCGGGCCGTGCACCAGCGCCTGGGCCAGCGCCAGGCGGCGGCGCATGCCGAACGAGAACGACGCCACACGGTCGTCCGCCACCGCGGTGAGCCCGAAGCGGCGCAGCGCGTCGTCGACGAGCCCGCCCGCGCTGGCGCGCGGCACCCACTGGCAGCACCAGAAGAAGGTGGCTTGACGCGCCGTGAGCCCCCCCTCCTCCACCGCCGTGTCCGGCGCGGTGCCGATCAGGCGGCGCGCCTTGCGCGGCGACGTGCTGCCGTACCAGCGCACCTCGCCGCGTCGCGGGCGCGCCGCGGTGGCGAGCAGGTCGAGCAGTGTGGTCTTGCCGGCGCCGTTCGGGCCCATCAGCGCCACGCGCTCCCCAGCCGCGATTTTCAGCGACACCGGGCCCACACCCCGCCCGTTGCGAAAGCGGTGCTCGACCTCGACAGCCTCGAGCACGGGGTGAGCCGGGGCGGGCGCACGCCGCGCTCGCGGCAGCGGTCGCGCGGGCGCGAGCGTCATGTGAGGACTCGCAGCATCGACAGCAACGCGGTCACCTGCGCCGCCACGTCGGTGGGCTTGAACGGCGTGGCGACGATTCCGGCCGCCCCGGCGTGCATGGCACCCAGCGCCGCGCTCTGATCGCGCCCGTCGACGATGGCAAGCCAGGGGCACGGCGGAGCGGCGTCCATCCCCCTCCCCTCGAGCAGATCGGCGTCGTAGACAGAGCAATCGAACGCCGACGCCTCCAGCGCGCGCCGCGCCGCGTCCCGTCCGCATGCCGCCACCACATCGTGGCCCTCGCGGCGCAACTTATGGCCAAGGATGCCCACAACCATTGGGGCGTCGGCAGCGACGAGGATGCGCGCCCCCATCTCAGGCGCCCCGCGCCTCGCCGGCGGCCTGAATCAGCGGCCACCCCAGCTCGTCGAGCTCGGCGATGACGCACATGGGCCCGGCGATGCCATGGTCCTCCAGCTGCACCAGCGCCTCGGCCGGCGTCAGATCCGTGCCCGCGAGCAGCACCTCGCCCTCGAGCCGCACGTCCCAGCCCAGCTCCTCGAGCGCGGTCACCACGAACGTGAGCACGCCGAGGCGGTTGGCGATCTGCTCCCTGAGCGCGGCGACCGCCGCGCCGAGCGTCACCACACCCTTGCGCACATCGATGGCGGGCGTTGCCGCCTCGTGCAGCTCGTAGAGCCGCCGCAGCGAGCGGGGCCACGGTGGCTTGAGCGTGCGCAGCAGCTCCTCCGAGGGTGCGTCGAAGATGCGCAGCGCCACCTCGGAGCGCGCGCCGCGCTCCGCGCTGCCGGCGGGCAGCGACGCTGCGGTCATCGCGACGTGCCGCCCACGGGGCTTGCGCTGTTGTTGGTGATCTGCTGCTGGTTGATGGTGAGCTCGCCGTTGATGAGGTACGGCTGGCGTGCATGCTCGCGGATCACCCCCATCACCATCATCATCACGCTGACCGCGACACCGAGCGTGAGCAACGTGAACTGCGTGCGACGCCCCACCAGACCCGGGCGCAGCTGACCGCGGCTGTACGCGCGCAGGTAGGACGTCAGCGACCACAGACCCAGCGTCATCAGCGCGAAAAGGGCACCCACCTTGTAGGGGATGAAGTACGCAAAGGGGTTGAGCAGCCCGCCCTCCCAGAAGGGCTTGTTGCCGGCAGCAGCGACGGCGTCGGCGTACGTGGGCGCGAACCATGCCGGCAGCGCGGCGAACGCCGTCACCAGGATGAGCCCGATAGCGACGATGCCCTGCAGCCGGTGGTGCTGCGCGCCCGCCTCCTTCATGCGGCGCCAGAAGTACAAGGCGCCGGCGACGAAGATGAGCCCCAGGAGCGTGATCTGCACCAGGAACACGTTGCTCAGGTCGCCGAACATCATCGAGTACCACGATGGGTACGCGTGCAGCTGTATCTCCTTGGCGTAGCTGTAACCGAGGAAGGGTTGCAGGAGTGAGAGCCCGATGGCCCAGATCGCGCCCCACTGGCCGGCCCAGTCCCAGTAGCGCGCTTGCGCCGCCTCGGGCGGCTCGGCGCCGGCGTTGCCGGCAGCCATCGCGCCGACGGACAGCGCCGGCGCGCCACCCGAGAGTCGCGAGGTGCGCTCCAGCCTGCGCGTCGCGCGCAGGTACCGGAACCCGGCCACCAGCGCCACCGCCGCGCCCGCCCAGGCGACGTTGCCCACGACGCGGTGCAGGCTGAGCGGCAGGTTGGTCGGGTTGAGCACCTGGTTGAGAAAGTTCAGCTCGCCGCCGTTGGGCGTGAGCATGTAGGACGCCACCACGTCGATCCAGAAGAACTGCAGGAACTGCATGATGTTCAGCAGGACCAGCAGGCCGATGCGCCCGAGACGGTGGTTGTCGAGCCGATCCCAGTTGGCGTACAGCGTGTAGATGAGCACGACCTCGCCGAAGAACGTGATCGCTTCCAGGAAGAACGACCAGAACGTGATGCGGCTCAGGTCGACAAAGAACCGGCCCCACACGCCGGAGAGCACGAACAGCACGAAGAAGATGGCGAGTGCTGCGCCGAAGCTGAAGACGAACAGCGACGACTTGATAAGGCCGTGGGCAAGGCGATCGTGACGCGGGTCGCGATCGCGGCGCGCCAGCGAGACGGACTCGCTGACGATCATCAGCGTCGACGCGCCGATGAGGAATGCCGCGATCTGCACGTGTGCCAGCGCCACCACGGCGACGAGCAATCCGTTGGTCAGCAGGTTGCCGCCGACCTGGGTGAGCGCGATCACGGCGACAGCGAGTACAGGCGGTTGACGCCGAGAACCGCCATGAAGATGACGATGAAGACGACCAGCATGACCGGCACCAGCACCTCGGGACGGCGCGTGGGGCGGCGGTCGCGAGAGCGGTCGAGAAACGGCAGCAAGAGCATCGCCAGCGCGCCGCCGCCGACGATGAGAAACACCCCCACCGCGATCAGCGGATTGTGGGGCGTGAGCACCAGAAACTGATCGAGCGGGAGGAAGAACCACTCCGGCGTGGGCACGTAGCTGAGCGTCGCCGAGTCCGCGGGCGCATCGAGCGGAGCGCCCGAGAGCAGCCCCATCACGAAGATGATCAGCACCAGCCCGAGGCTCACGACCGTGTCCTTGAACAGCTGGTTGGGGAAGAAGTCGTCGGTCTTGCGCGGTGCCGCGTATCGCCGTTCGATGCGCCGCGTGGGATACGGCGGCTCGGCGTGGCGCACCCGCTCGCCAATCTCACGGTCGGGGTTGTCGCTGACCGTGTCGTAGTTGATCCACGCGCCGAACTCGCCGTGGCGCCGCAGCAGGTAGATGTGCGCGCCGATGAAGGTGAGCAGGAGAAACGGCAGCACCCACACGTGGATGGCAAACGTGCGGGTGAGCGTGAGCGGGCCCACGAAGTCGCCCCCACGCCACAGCTGCCGCAGCCCGTCACCGATGAGGGGGAAGTAGTGGACGATGTTGGTGACGACCACCGTGGTCCAGTAGCCTGCCTGGTCCCAGGGCAGCATGGCCCCGGTGATCGCCAGCCCGAGCACCAGGAAGAACAGGACCGCGCCGCTGATCCAGTTGAGCTCGCGGGGCCGCTTGTAGCTTGCGCTCAAGAAGGTCCGCATCATGTGCAGCCCGATCACCAGGATGAGCGTGTACGCGCCCCAGAGGTGGAGCCCGCGCACCCAGTTGCCGAAGGGATCCGATGTGCGCAGGTAGTCGAGGCTGTTCCAGTCGCTCTCCACCGATGGCGTGAAGTCGAGGAGCAGGAAGATGCCGGTGAAGACCTGCAGCAGGATGAGCACGAGCGTGGCGCTGCCCAGCGTGTACGCCCACGACCCCCGCGACGGCACCGCTTCGTACAGGCCTTTGTGCAGCAGCTCGGTGGCACCGGTGCGCTCGTCGAACCAGCTGTAGGTCGCTTTCAGCCGGCGCTGCACGGGCCGCCCCACGCGGGTGCGGTTACGCTCAGATGCTTTCATTGAGCCTGTTCTGCACCTCGAGCACGTGCTGTCCGGTATCGGCGTCGTAGGTGATGCGGTGCACCCACTCCGGCAGCGGCTGCGGCGGCGGTCCGCCGACGTTGACGCCGTTGATGTCGTACAGCCCTCCGTGACACGGACACAGGAACTGCTGCAGCAGCTGGTCCCAGTGAACGTCGCACTGCATGTGGGTGCAGATGTTGCTGAGCACCTTGGTGCTGCCGTCGGCGTGGCGCACCACGTAGACCGCCCGCACCTGTGGCTCGGTGGGCGGGCCCTGGATGCTGGGCATGCTCGCGTAGAGGGGCGTGGGCACACCCACCGGCACCTGATCGATGGGACCGACCGTGATCCAGGTGTACGTCTTCTTGCTGAACAGCGGGCTGAGCAGGAAGCCGATCGCCGGGATGGAGATGAGCACGCCGATGGCGCCCGCGCTGAGACCGGTGCCGAGCAACAGGAACTGGCGACGGCTGTAGCGTTTCATTCAGCCGTTCTGGAACATGCTGTGCAGGCCGAAAGCTCCGGCGATGACGAAGCCGAGCATGATCAGCACGCCGGTGAGCGCGGCGCCGGCGAGGATGGCTGCCGCGGGTCCGTCGCCGCCGCGCCAGATGCGCCGCGCCGCACGCAGCGCCCAGCCGCCGCCGAGGAGCGTGAGGAAGAGCAGCGCTGCGACGACGAGCGAGTAGTACCAGGCCGCCTGGAACTGCCCGGCCGTCACCGCGACCGCGGGTGCGCTCATGGGTACAGGTCCGCCGGCGGCTGGAACCGCTGCTGCGCCTGCGCCTGGGTGAGCTCGCCGTAGAGGGCGTACTGACCGCGGGCGCTCTCCTTGACGACGCCCATGAGCAGCGCGGTGAGCAGGGCGAACGTCCCCACGGCGATCAGCGCGGGGCGGGCGAGGCGCAGCGCGCGCGCCCCGGTGTCCACGGCGGTCGCCTGCTGCGCCGGCGACCGCCAGTTGGCGGCGAGGTGCGCCCCCGTGGTCAGCACCGCGATCCCGAGCCCCGCGTACCGCAGCGCGACGATGTTCGGCGTGATGACCGACGACGGGAGCGACGCGACCACCATGCCGGCGAGCACCACAGGGGTCGCCACGCGATCGAGTGCTCGCCGCTCACCACCAGACCAGCGCGCCTCGTAGCTGAGCGCCATGTTGCCGCCGACGAGCACCACTGCGAGAAAGGCCTCCTGGAGCACGAGCATCCAGGCGGTGTCGCCGGCCACCAGGTTGTTGAAGTAGCCCGGCTGAAAGACGCTGAGGATGTAGACGAGCACCGCGCCGGCAACCGGCATCACCAGCGCCAGCACGAGGCCGATGCGCAGGTTCACGCTCGCGGCCCAGGCCTGAAAGCCACGCTCGTCGTCGCTGCGCGCGCGGCGCAGCTTCCAGGCCGCCCAGGCCGCGAACACCAGCGCGGCCCACGAGACGTTGCCGATGAGCCGGTGGATCAACAGCGGCCAGTACGGCGGGTTCAGGTTGACGCCCACCAGACCGCCGTTGATCGGCGTGATCAGGTACGAGTCGAGGCCCACGATGAGGACGACGAAGAGCGTCTGCAGCGACGCGAGCGCGGTGCCGACGATCGCGTGCGTGCGCGGAGCCAGCCGGCCCCAGCTGTTGCGGTAGAGCACCAGCAGCGGCGCGATGAGCAGGAACAGACCGAAGGCGAACGCGAACAGCGGCAGCAGCACGCTCACCACGGTCCCCCACACGTTGCTCCAGAGCCCGAGGAGCAGCGACACCGCGAACACCGCAAGCGTGACGCCGAGGCTGAACAGCAGGTAGTACGCATTGGCGGCGCCGCGGGCGTAGCGCGCCTCGCGCTCGCGACCGCCGCGCAGCGCGCGCCACTCCATGATCACCGCGAGCGTGATCGCTCCCACGGTGAACTCGGCGATGGCGACGTGCAGCAGGAACATCAGGCCGACCACGACCCCGTTCCCCAGCCCGGGGAAGTTCTGCTGCGGGACGACGAGTCCCTGCATCAGTCCGTGTGCCTGCGGCCCAGAGCATCGACAACCGGCGCCGTCACCTCGTTCAACCTGCCGTCTCGCGATCCATCTCGTTTCGCCCCACTGCCGTTCGCACCCGCGTGCACCGGACAGCCGCCGGACGGGCTCGGCGCCGCACCGTCGCGCTGCATTCGCGCGCGCGCCTCGGCAATGCCAGCGTCCGCGTGCAGCACCGTGACCTCCGGCGCGTGCAGGGCCAGCGCCAGCCGCTCGATCTGCTCCAGCGCGAGGTTGCGCACGAAGCCGGCGGGGATACGCTCCACACGCTCGCGCGCCTCCTCACTCCAGGGCAGGCGCGACGCCGCCTCGACGTTCGGTCCCGTGTGCCCCTCCGGGCTCAGCGGCGCGCGGTGCGGACCGGCGGCTTCGTCGAGCGCGTCGAGCTCGGGACGGACGAAGGGCTCTGCAACCTCGACCGTGATCGCCGGCAGGCGTCGCGTCCGCGCGGTCTTCTCCACCATCGCCTTGACGCGGCGGCGCAGATACCCGGCGGGCAGCTGCTGCAAAAGCCGCCGGGCGTCGAGAGTCCAGCCGAGCTTTGCCCCGTCGAAGCCGATCGACGTCGCATCGCCCTCGCGGGCGGCGTTGCGCAGGAGTGCGCCGACGTCCACCGGCTCGAATGCCGAGCCGTCGGCGCCGCAGACGGGGCACGTCACCGGAGCATCGGCGCGCGCCGCGTAGCCGCACACCTGGCACAGCGCCCTGGCCGCCTCCGCGGGCGCTTCGTCGACCATCGCGCGAGTGGCCGTGTCGATCACCGTGGCCATCTCCTCGATGCGCCGCATGCTCCGTCGATACGGCATCAGGTCGTCGATCGCCGCCTCGACGTCACCCGAGGAGACGACGCTGTGGCCGCGCTCCATGCACCAGCGCAGCACCGCGGTGCGGGCGAGCCCGCGCGCGCCGGCCGGCACCATCTCCATGCGGTCCTCCGCCTCCGGCGTCCAGACGACGGACTGCTCAGCGCGCATGTCGATGGGCGGCACGTACGCCGACGACGTGACCAGCACGTCGCACGGGACCGACCGCAGCAGCTGCTCCGTGTTGCTGCCGATGTCCATCGTCTCTGGTGAGTGCACACCGATGCGCCCGCACACGAGCAGCCACGGCTCGCGCTCGCGCGCGTACCGCGCCACGCGCTCGAACGCCTTGCCGTCGAGCAGCGTGATCGGAAGCTCCATGCCCTCCTCCGCCGCGGCGGCCTGCGCCACGCGCAGGTGCGACTCGTAGATCTTGGCCAGGCCGGTGTCGATGATCTCCTCGTGCAGCGCCTCCTGCTCCTTGAAGCGGAACACCTTCGACGCCTTCTCGGAGAGCACGTCGACGATGCCGTTGAACACCGCGTAGTGCAGGTAGGGGTCGTACACCGCCACCGCCTCGACGCGCTTGTGCAGGGCACGGCCGAGCTGCAGCGCGGTGCGCAGCCCGGCGAACGACTGGGGTGATCCGTCGATGGCCACCAGGATGTCGCCGTGCATGGCCGCATCGCCGACGCGGCGAACGATCATGGTGTCGACGCGCAGCCTTCGCACCACGCGGTCGGCGACGCTGCCCAGCCGCGACTCCTTGACGGCGCCGGTGCCCAAGGCGCCCATGACCACGAGGTCGGGCTGCGCCTCGTCGACGTCGGCAACGATCTCCTCCCAGTTGCGCCCGTCGCGTGCGCGTGCCTCGAACGGGACATCGCGCTCCAGGCAGCGGTAGCGCATGACGTCGGTGTAGGAGTCGCTGATCAGCTGCAGGCCGGTGCTGATCAGGCTGTCGTGGATGCGACGCTGACGAAGGAGCTCGGCCTCGTCCTGGTACTCCTCGGGCAGCGTGTACTCCATCTGCTTGAACCGGTAGTCGTGCATGCGTGCGGCGTAGACGTGCATGCCGATGCAGCGCGCGGAGAATGCCTCAGCCAGTGCCAGCGCCACCGTGCCCGCCGCATCCGAGTGCTCGGAGTTGTCCAGCGCGACGTACACGCTCCCGTACATTTCCGCCTCCGGGCGGGTAGCGTGACTGCCAGCCCGCCGAACTGGCCCGGCCGCTTCCGTGGCCGGAAGGATGATACCGCGAGTGTCGGCTCTCGCCGAACGCCTCAGGAGCGTATGGGTCCTGAGCTACTATCACTCATTCCAGTGAGCGAACAGAGCGATACCGAACATGCGAGCGCCGACGAGCCGCTGCGCTGCCCGGTGCACTGGGACGACGCGGCGCGGAGCACTGCCGACGACATCGCGCGCCGCAAGGCGGTGGCGAGTCACCTCGACGCCGCCCGCGCGGCCGCGCTCGCGGCGCGCGCCGTCGAACAGCGTGCCGAGGACCGCGACGTCGGGCACATCGACATCGAGTACGTGTCGCGTGTGGGGCACAAGCTCGGCTACGGGCACCCGCTGAGCGACAAGACCGGCACGCTGCAGTTCACGTGGACGCCCGAGGCAGAGGCGCGCCTCGAGGAGGTGCCGGCGTTCTGTCGCGAGATGACGCGCTGGCGCGTGGAGTGGATGGCGCACAAGAAGCATCTCGGCACCACCATCACGCCCGACCTCATGGAGATGAAGTACGAGATGTGGGGCGAGGTGTCGCGCGCCATCGGCGAGCGGCACGAGCACGAGATCGCCTGGACGGACGGCGCGCGGGAGCGGCTCGCGCGCATCCCGGAGTTCGTGCGGGGCCAGGTGACGGACGCGGTCGAGGGCAACGCGCGCCGGCTCGGCGCCGGGTGCGTCGACGACGAGGTGTTCGACGACACCGTGCGGCGCTGGACGCAGTCCGGCGATTTCCACGAAGGGAAGTTCGGGTTTCGCTGACGGCTCGGCGCTGTGATTGGGCGCTGCTGTCCAGAGCGAAGGCCGGCACGCCGTCGCGTCTTGCCCGGTGTGTGCGGCACGACAGGTCGCCACCCGGTCATCGTCGAGCAGCGCCGCCGCGACGGCGCGTCGCAGCGCGAATCACGGACGCTGGCGTAAGGACCTTGGCCTGGCCGAGCTCCGTGTCCGTTGTCAGCAGGGTAGACATCCGCGCGGTCGTTCGCCCCGTCTGAACCTTCCGGTCTAATTCCTGCGGCTGATCTACGATTGGCCCGTGTCGGACGCCGTACTGCTGGACCGGATCGTCGTCAACCCAGACGTGGCTGGCGGGAAGGCTACGATCAGGGGCCATCGGATCTGGGTATCGCTTGTCCTCGGCCTGCTCGCCGATGGGATGACAGTGGACGAGGTTCTCGCCGAGTATCCGGGCCTGGAGGACGCCGACGTCCGTGCCTGCATCGCCTACGGAGCCCGCCTCGCCTCGGGACCCTTCGTCGACGTTGCGTGAGGATCAAACTCGACGAGAACCTGGGACAACGCGTCGCAGAGGCTTTCAGAGCAGCTGGCCACGACGTCGCGACGGTGTACGAGCAGCGGTTGACGAGTGCGACAGATCAACAGCTTTTCGCCGTTTGCGTGAGCGAGCGGCGGCTTCTTGTGAGTCTCGATACCGATTTCGCAAATCCACTGCGCTTTGATCCCCTGACATCCCGCGGCATCGCGGTTGCTCCGCGTTCGCAGCGAACCAACTCGCAGAGAGCTCGACGATGCCGTTCGGACGCTTGTGAGCGCTCTTGAGCACGCTGATCCCGCCGCTCACCTCTGGGTCGTTCGCGGTGGGCGCGTCCGCGAGTACACGATGAGCGACGACCACGGCGCGGGTCGTCGAGACGGGTGAAGCGGCGCCGGCCGTCTCGTAGTACATTTCGGGATGCTGGCCCGACGCCAATTCGTCTTGACCAATCAGCGCAACGCCACAATCGACCACCACGGGGCCGTGCTCACTCTGCCAGCCAAGGTAGTGATGTGGGCGCCTGAGCCATCGAACCAACAATCTGCGGTGCTACGCGAGCCAGCTCAGGGACACTTCGGGATGCTGGGGTGTCGCGGGGCGCTGTACTCGGACCCATCGACGACCATATGCTCTAGCGGTGGGCGAGCCTGACGCGAAGCCGTGCCGCCACCCGTATGCCGAACGCGAGGTGCTGGCGCGCTACTACCCCGGCGGCGCTGGGATGGGAGCACCCCCGCGCGTCAAGTACCGGTGCAAAGTGTGCGGGCACGTAGGCGTCTTCACTGGATGGAGCCGTTGGGGCGAGAACCCCGCGCATCCACCCGAGCCGCCGCGAGTCGCCAAGTAGACATTCACACGTACTGGCCTGCGGCAATGTCGTCACGCTGAGAGCCGGATCCTACCTGGGCTTACTCTCATATCGTGGGATTTCTTTTCGCCCTTGGGCTCCGGTGGCGATGGTTCGCGCTTAGCGGCGCCAGCGTCGCCTTTTTCGGGCTCCTCATCCCCGAATCCTGGGTGTCGTGGACGCTAATCGCTCTCGGCGGCGGACTTATCGTCGCTCAGATCCCAACGAGCATCCGGGCGCGAAAAATGGGTCGACGGATCGGGCCGGGCGCGTCTCGCCCGCGCGGGGACCGCGTCGGCCGACCCTAATTGCTTGCATCGCGGACGTGCCCTCAGGGGTGACTAACGACTAGTCGTCTGGTGCCCCACCCTCTGCCTAGTCCTCCCCGCCCGCCTCGCCCGCTGGGCCCGCTGTCAATGGCCATCAGAGTTCCCCAGCAGTGGCCACGAGAATTCCCCACCCGTGGCCGGTGGTGACGGTGCTGGCTGACTCCTCCTCTGTGGATAACTGACGGGGCATTCCGGGTCGTGAGGAATGCGCTCCGGCCGTC